>CAZQKU010000039.1:0-7444 GCA_964593965.1 uncultured Candidatus Saccharibacteria bacterium
TTTCTGGCCGCTCTGGATTGACCGGCTTCGTCTGCTTGAGCGAATCGAGAAAAGCTTTCTGCTGCGGATCAGTTTGATCGAGTACGGCTTCCCATTTGCGAAGCATGATATTACCCGTTGCTCTGGCCTGCTCGGCAATATAGTCAAAATTCTTTATCAATCGCTCCGGATCATTCTTAAAATCCTCAAAATGCGCTATCTCGTGCATGCACGCCCACAGAATTTGGCGTTCGGAAAAGCCTTTCTTGTAAAACCAATCCGTGGCCAGATTGACTTCGCCTTTTTGGAAATCAAAGTAGAATGCCGAGCCGAGCTTGAAGCGGATAGAAGTGTCGCCGGAGAAACTAGCAAAAAAACCGGTTTTGGAATATCTGTCAATGAAGGCTTGGGCATGTTCGCGGTAAGCTTCGAGATCTTTCGCCCGATTTTCGGTACGATTTTCTCCGCTCTCTTTAATACTTTCCGGAATCGGTTTTGTCGTCTCCACAGAATCTTCAGCGGGACCGGCAACTTCAAATGATGGAGGTTTCATGAAGATTAGTATATCATTTCCGAGCAAAAAATTATTCGCCGACATACTGCACCTCCGGTTCAATATCAATGTTAGTTTTTTCCTTGACAACAGTCGCCATTTCTACAGCTAGCTTTTTTATTTCTTCGGCGGTAGCACCAGCATGATCAGGATTAGAAAAATGATTGACAATAACCAGTGCCTGATTGCCATACGTTCCGACACTACCTTTCTGCACACCTTTAAAACTACAAATATGATCAAGGATCCAGGCAAGCGGCACTTTGACGAGCACATTATTGACGGGATATGACGGTATATCGGGATATTTTTCTTTCAGCTTGTCAAAATGTTCCCGCGATATGATCGGATTTTTAAAAAAAGAACCAGCCGTGCCGATGATGCGAATATCCGGCAATTTTGCGGAACGAATGGCGAGGATGGCGTTTCGGACATCGGCGAGGCGCGGTTCTATTGCAGTGCTTCTTTTATTTTTATCTTTCAAGAAATATTCTTGCACGTCTCTGTAACTGATATTGAGTAGCGCATTTTTCTTCAAATTGAATGTAACTGAAATGATAACGTACCGCGCCAAACCGTCGGCATTCTTCTCATGCTTAAAAATGCTGTCGCGGTACGCAAAATGACATCCATCGCGATTAAGATCGGTACATTTCATCACCAACGTGTCCAAAACTCGCACCGAATATATCGTCTGCGAAACTTCGCTTCCGTAGGCACCAATATTCTGCACCGGTGCCGCGCCGACCGTACCGGGAATGCCGGAGAGATTTTCCAAACCGTACAGCCCGCGCTCGACGCATGTCGCGACAAAGTCATCCCAATTCTCTCCTGCCCCGGCGGTCACACGGATAATGTCGGAAGTAATGTCGGGTGTAATGTCGCGGGTCAGAGTGCCTTTTCGAGCCTCTCCGAGATTTTCGGACAGTTCATTTTCTTGAGGAAGTGGAGCATTATTCTGAGCCATTTTTTCAGGATTTTTCTTGGAAAAAAGCCTGCTTTTAGTCAACTGTCCGATTTCTTCTGAGTGCCTCTCCAGCGAGGTAGTACCACCACGCGCGCCTACGTTCATATTCATCGTGTCTGTTCCGTACGAAACTCCCCGAATCTCCATCTTGATAACCAATCCTTCAAAACCTGCATCACTAACAAGAATATTCGACCCACCGCCTAAAATAAAAAAAGGTACTTGATCAGAACCGTTTGTGCCGCCTGCGCGAGAAAAGTCAATAGCCTCGACAAGCTCTGCTTCACTTGTCACCACGCAAAAATACCGCGCCGTGCCGCCGACGCGGAACGTCGTCAAGTCACGAAGCGGCACATTCTCGCGAATAGAAATCGGCATGATAATAAAAATTGCGCTATTGCGCCAACTAATGGCAGACGGGTGTTAGCTCCAAATATAATGTCTAAATTTAAATGTGAGTACAGCCGTCTGCCGTTACTTGGAACAATCCGCTTTCATTATAGCACACACTTTTCCACCAAACGCACAAAATCCTGCCGAGGCAGGATCTTATGCAGACATTATTATTGATACTAACAACGTGGTTATACCGAAGTAGCTCCTATTAGCACTCACACGAGGATAGTGTAGCAAATTGTAGCCCTTTGTCAACTATTTACATAATCAAATTCATGTTTCATAAAGATTTCGCCCTATGGCACAAAGTGAAAAGTGCCACCGACACAAGGAACACACAACATGTCTTTATCCGTGAAGGCGCAGTTTGGCTTATGCGACTTGGCGTAAACATTGGTTCAGAGCTTGATGGTAAAGGAGATGAATTCCTGCGACCAATTATCGTGATCAAAGGTATCAACGACCATGTATTTTTTGGTATACCAGTATAACCAAAATACACGAGGATTATTTCCGTCAAAAATTCATAAGATGCATTCGGTTTATAACAATGCTCGACAAGAAAACTATGGATACTATCCATGCGCGCATTGAACGTATATTCGCACAATACGAAACCCCGAGCACCATGCATGGTGCTCGGGGAATCTCGAATGCCCACTGAAGGGTTGACTGTACAAGAAGTATACCAGGACGAGATATAAAATTAAGTGTATGATTCAAGATATGGCTCGATAACCTTACTGTCCTGCGTGCGAGAAGCGGCAAAAGCCCGATCTTTGGCAGAATTAAAAAGATACAAAGCATAGCCGCCATGGCCGCCACCGAGATATTTTTTCGCCCGAGCTCGTGGCACGGCGGATAATTCTTTCATGCCTTCTTTCAATTGGACAGTATAGCTCATAGACACTGCCTGACACATTTTCTTAAAATCTTTGGAAAAAACCGCGAGAGCCGCCACCTTTCCAGCTCGAATTATTGCTTGATAATCACGCTTGGTGCTGACAAGATGCGGAGTATCGTGTCTGATTCCTGTCCAGACAATAAGCATCCTGCCGAGAAGCCAATCGGGATTTGATTTGAATTCAATGACTGGCTTTTTGCCTGAACGCCACACACACAGACCTGTCTCCTGTATGACTGCCGGATCTTGCCAGCCGACACCGAGATTAAGTTCCGATTCCAAACCGTTTTTTATTTTTAAAATGGCATGGGCGGCTGAACCCCCCAGACCACCACCATGCTCGTACGGCCAATGATCCAGAGAGACTTTCGGTATAATAGTACAATTGACAATATAACTACCCTTCCGAGAAAATTTCGGCACATCAAGCCATCCGCCAGCAAAATCAACACGGAGCGGCACTTCAACAATATTTTTTATCGAAGCTAAGATAGAGGTTGTAGACGTCGGTGTATAATTGGTGTGTTTCGGTAAGACTACCAATGTAATACCGCGTGCAGAAAAAAATTCCTTTTTCTCTTGGAGATGACGATCATCTTCGGTTATAGCAACGATATCCGGCTTGATGGTCTCTAGATGATCGACAAAATCAAAAATGGGATGGAGATTGGAACTTTTAACCACCTGGTCAACCGAGCGGAGTGATCCGAGCAAAAGCATTTTATTATCTTCAGGAATAGACGGTGCCCGACCTTTCGCTAGTTTTAAAACTTCATCGCTGGCAAAACACACCGTCAAGTGATCACCCAATGCCCGGGCATCTTCAAAGAAACATATATGTCCAGCATGAAGGATGTCGTAACAACCCGAAACAAAAACTTTTTTCATGGATATAAGTTTGCAACTTTATTATTGTGCTGCTGATTGTGCTCCCGCCGCCCCTGCAGATGCCGCTGGAGGAATAAACGGATTGACCCCTTGATGGATTTGACTGATGTATTTCTGGATCGTCGGAGCATCAGAAGGCGATGAAGAAGCCACGACCTGAAGGAGGGCGATAGAAGCCGCGGGTTCTTTGAGATATTCATCCGAAGCCGCGAGCATCATGGTGCTTTGGAGATCAGTCGGGGTCGCGGCGATGATTTTCTCAAGAAGAGTTTGAGCCACGGCGTACTGCTTGGTGATGAAGAGGCCTTGAGCGTATGACGTCTGAGCCTGTGGATAATCCGGCGCTTCATTGTAGGCTTTAGCGAGAAGTGCCACTGCATCGGTAGTGCTTGCCGCCGTTGTGGCGCCGTTTATATCATTTTGCGCCAGAGCGAAAAGTACGCTTTGTTTGACCGGCGAAAGCTGATATGCCCGCGTAAGGTACGGCAGTGCCACCGACCATTGACCGAGATCGTTGTAGAATGAGCCGGCAAAGAGAAAGCCGCGTAGGTCGTTCGGCGTCATCTTGGTTTGAGTGGTAAAAGCGTCAGACGCGAGCTGGTAATATGCCAGCTTGACATCGTTCGTCACACCTTGCTGTGCACCAATGACCTGCTCCGCACAGCTATAGACTTGTTCATGGATTTCCTGGAGGCCTAGATACGGACCCTGCTCGGCTTTGGTAAAGAGGGTCGGATCGAGAGTCGGCGCGCCCGTCTGTCCGGCGCCTTGGCAATTTTCCATAGCGGAGATGAGATTGAGATTTTGATCAATAGCGCGGATGTTAATGAAATAAAGAGTGAAGACGGCGATGATGATGACGATCGGCACAATAACCCAATTCGTCACGTCGTTGTTGATGTCGAATGAATGGAGCTTCATTTCGGTGCGGGCGAGAAAACCGGGCTTTGGCGCGACTGTGTCACTGCTCGTGTGACCTGCGGCTGTATGCACGGTGTGCACCGATGCCAGAGCTTTCCGCCGCGCATGCCATTCGCTCGACAAAAACGCCAGCCCCAGGAAAAACATGATATAGCTTGCCAAATTGTCGAAAACAAACATATTGTGAATGGCGTAGGCAATGAGAAGTGAAGTGAGAATTGCCCGCTCTTTAGTGCCGAAGTTTGATTTCCATACGGAAACAAGAGCGAGAATAAAGAGCGCCACATACGCGCCGAAGCCGACGATACCGCCGTTTACGGCCCAATCTATGAAGACATTGTGAGCGCGGTCGAACCATTGTTCCTGACCCCATGCTTCAGGATTGTAGAACTGATTGAAAACATAATTGAAATTTTCCTGACCCCAGCCGAGGATAGGCTTTTCTTTGAAACCTTGCCATGCTTCCGGCCAGATGAATTGGATGCGGGGATTGTTGACGGAAATGGATGCCAGTCTCTGGAGCGTTTCGTGGCTCTGGACAAAATGAGTACTGCGGATAGACCAAAAACCGCCGACAACAATGACGATGAGAATAACGAGACTGCCGGCGATGACTCGCTCGCGCTTGACTATTTTTTTAGTTTCATCGGTATGGGTGTGATGATTCTTGTCTTTAATAAAAGCAAAGATAGCGAGTGCGACAAAAAGGCCGATAACAAGCGCCAGAGTCGTGCCGCGCGTCTGGGTGAACCAGAGCACAAGGAAATACAAAAATGCCAGAACAACATATATCCAGCCTACGGCCTTCCTTTTACCCCAAGCGACGACAGCCATGTACAAAGCCAGAAAACCGTTCAAGAGCATATACACTGCCAAATATTCCGCATTGCCGATGGAAGCATCGAGACGATCGGCGCTTTGCTGAATAGGCAGATGACCGGTGAGCTGAAGAATACCCCACAAAGCCACAAAGAAGGCGGCGACAAAAGAGACGTTGAAAAAGCGATGCCAGAGCTGGCGGGTCTTTTCGGCATTATACACACCGTTTGTGTGCACCTGCATAACCGACGTGAAGACGATAAAATATGCCCAGAGATGAATAATGGTCACCCAACCTTCCATGCGTTCGAAGTTTGACCACATACTTCGAATGAAATTGACACCGGTGAGATCAACGAGAAGTGCCACAAGAGTAAAAACCGTCACTCCGACCGTCAACGCAGAAATCTTCGGCCGAGCATTTTTGTCACGACAAGCCAAGATAATCCAGACACCGAAAGCCAGCTCGACCAAAATCCGAAAGGCAAAGGCTTTGCCGGTAATAAACGGGAAGAACATCGATGCAAAAGGAATACCGATATGATTGAGTCCGTCGCCGACGATAAGTGGCACGAACAGACTAGCACCTAGAAGCACATAAATAATGTATCGAAGAACTTTATTCGACGTGTTTGTATTTGTATTCATGTCAAATATCATATAGTATAGGGGAAATTATGCAATCGTCCCCGATGCCTCTGAAAGAAACACAAGCCGTGACCTCGGCACCAATGCTTATCATCCGCCCCAAAAAGGTCTTTAGCTTCGCCGACCTACGCGAGCTGTGGATATATCGCGAACTACTTTATTTTTTCTCATGGCGCGACATCAAGGTCCGCTACAAACAGACGTTCATCGGCATCTTGTGGGCAGTTTTCCAGCCGCTCATCACTATGATTGTCTTTACGGTATTGTTTGGAAAACTTGCTGGTATTCCGTCAAATGGCGTACCATATCCAATCTTCGTCTATGTCGGCCTTTTGTTTTGGCAATTTTTCTCAAGTGCCCTTTCCGATACGAGCAACGTTCTCATTACTAATCAAGCCATCGTCACCAAAGTTTATTTTCCTCGTCTCATTTTGCCTATCTCTGCCGTCATTACCAATCTTATTGACTTCGCTATCGGTGCCGTCATCCTGGTCGGCCTGATGATTTTCTACGGATATGTGCCAAACCTCGCTGGACTACTTGTCCTGCCGCTCCTTCTTCTTATTTCTTTCATGGCGGCCATCGGCGGAGGCCTTTTTCTCGCTTCGATCAATGTCAAATACCGCGATGTCCGCTACGCTCTGCCCTTTTTCATCCAGCTTCTGATGTTCTTGACACCGGTCATTTATCCCGCAAGTATTGCTGGTAAATACTCTAAGCTTTTAGCCATCAATCCCATGACCGGTGTTATCCAAGGCGCCCGAGCGGCACTTCTGAATACCACTCCTCTCAATTGGGTTCTCATTGCGGATTCTTTCATTGGTACGCTTATACTTCTCGCCTTCGGTGTATATGTATTTAAGAAAACCGAACGGTTCTTTGCAGATATTATTTGATACGAAACAAAACAGAATAATATTGACACCATCATGTCCACACCCATCATCGAAATAAAAAATATCGGCAAAAAATACAATATCGTCCACGAGCAAGGACGTTATATCGCTCTGCGCGATGTTATGATGAATATCATCAAAGCACCTTTCACTTTTCTAAAGAAAAAAGTCCAGCACGCCACCGGTTTCGGCGGCAGAGAAGAATTTTGGGCACTGCGCGATATCAATGTCACCATACATCAAGGCGACGTTATTGGTATTATCGGTAAAAATGGTTCGGGTAAATCTACTTTGCTCAAAATCCTCTCACAAATCACCCCACCAACCGAAGGTGAAGCCCGCGTACGAGGCAGGGTCGGTTCACTTCTCGAAGTCGGCACAGGCTTCCATCCGGAGCTCACCGGCCGCGAAAATATTTTCCTGAATGGTGCTATCCTCGGCATGAAACGCACCGAGATCGCCCGTAAGTTCGA
>CAZQKU010000040.1:0-7382 GCA_964593965.1 uncultured Candidatus Saccharibacteria bacterium
GTGTCGGGGCGAGGAGGAAATACTTTTATTTTTTCTTGAAAATTTTTATCGGCTGTACCGGCTGTATCGGCTTTGCCAACCTCAACGGCAAAATCAATCTCCGCCCCCTCACTCCTGCCTATCCAATTCCTCTGCGCCTCCTTGATATACTCCGGCCAGTCGAGAAGCGGCCGAGACAAACATTTTAATGGATCCTTGATACGCTCGGGCCAGATCGGCAATTCGGAATTGACCATTTTACCCGGCACAAAATCAGCAGGGTCAACCCAGAGGATTTCATTGTTCTTATCTTTATCGTCAACATCGGTAATCGTCACCCGCGTCTCATGTCCGCCGCTTTTCAATTCAAAATAGACTGCTTGAGCAATAGCGATGCGATTCTCGCCTTTATGCTTCGTATAATACTGTGCTTCAGTCGGGCCGCCGAGAATGCGTTTGAACTCCAGATCAACATAACCAGTCTCCTCACGCACTTCCCGCCGAGCCGTATCAACGACACCTTCGCCGGCCTCGATACCACCGATAACGACCGTGTTCCAGCCGAATTTCTTATTCCGAATGATGAGATATTTCTTGGTCTGTGGATCGAAGACGATGGCATGAGCGACACGTCGTCTGACGATGGGCTTGCCCGGCTGATGCGGATTGACTTTGTCAATGAGTTTGGGCATGACATAAGCGCCTGTTTGATCGTCACCATAATCCACCGCGTCGAGACCTTCAAGGAGTTTGTCGGCATATTGCGTGATAGCAAGCATCCACTGTTCCTTTTCACGTTTCTCGACCGGCGTGCCGCATCGTTCGCATTTTCCGTCAATGACTTCCTCGTTGGCAAGGATGATGAGATCTTTCGGACACCAGTTGACCGCTATCTTTTTCTTGTAGGCCAAGCCGGCTTTCAAAAATTGCAGGAAAATCCACTGCGTCCATTTATAATATTTCGGATCGGTCGTATTCACTTCGCGCGACCAGTCGAAAGAAAAACCGAGCGACTTGAGCTGTCGGCGAAAGGTATCGGTATTTTTCTTAGTTACAACAGCAGGCTGAATGCCGGTCTTGATGGCATAATTCTCCGTCGGCAAGCCGAAAGCATCCCAGCCGATGGGATAGAGGACATTATAGCCTTCACGTCGTCGCTTGCGAGCGATAATATCCATAGCGGTATTGCTTCTGATATGACCGACATGAAGACCCTCGCCGGACGGATACGGGAATTCGATGAGAGCGTAGAATTTTTTTGGGTCTTTGGCCTGATACGCTTTCTCCTTCTCCCAGAGAGCCTGCCATTTTTTCTCTATGCGGGCATGGTCGTATTTTTTCCCATCATCAATGCGAGATTTCATGTGTATTATCATACAATACGATTGAATGTTCCACAAGAAAAAGTCCGGAACTGTCCGGACTTTGAAAAAATGAATGAATAAATGAATGAACGGAAATTCAGTGTGCGATCCATGCGATGACCGCAATTGCTATGATCACGCATGTGACTATCCGTTTCATCTCGGGAAATGAGGTCGACTCACCGAGTCTGATCACCATTGGGTACTTTGGCACATGGAAGGACGATCTGGTCTTTCTGGCCCTTGAACGACTATATCTACTAAAATACATAATTTTCCTTCTTTTACAATCTAAACCAACTCAGCATGGTAACATAAAAGTAATATATTTGCAAGGGGCCGCGGATTACTGTCGTTGACTACTTTAATTCGCCGCATAAATCTCCACTGCACTCGAAGTAGCCACCGGCTCTGCGGCTGAAGAAAGGTCAGTGACAAAACTTTTCAAAAGGGTGCCGACAGGAGCGAAAGCATTTGAAACGCTGGAGGTCATAGCTGAAAGAGGTGAAGGAGCAGAGGCCATGGCCGCACCAGAAGTGTCGGCGTCGCCGGACGACTGACCGCTTTGGTCGGCGGTCGATTGATTGACATAAACATCGCCATTGAGCTCGGCCACCGCTTGGTTGTTCAAGGTGACGGAAAGTGACGTAATCCAAAAGACCAGGATGACCGCAGTAATACCAAGCGACGACCAAAAGGCGATGTGCTTCTTGATATGCGGCGGCTTGGCACGGAGTTGTTCAAGTTTGTCGAACATTGCGGTTATATTTTATTATTATTTATTCGCCATCCATATACCAAAATTGTACCACTACTCCCCGCTCGATTCAAGTACCACGATGTCCCCTTCTTTACCTTCGAGGTCTTTCTTTTTGAGCGTCAGTTTGGCGGTCGGTGCGGGATTTTCGCCGGCTTCTTTGAGGAAGACTTTGAGGGCGTCTTTGCCCGCACCCATGTCGCCATAATGCATGGGAATAATAATCTTCGGCTCGAGCGACACCGCAAGCTTGTAGGCCTTGGCTGGCTCGAGAACACCGTCACCACCGATCGGTACGAAGAGAATGTCTATTTCGTCGAGAGCTTCGACCGTGTCGTTGGCAAGCTCCGGAGTATTGAGCGCACCGAGGAAACAGATGTTCATGTTTTCGAGGGAGACGGTATATATAGTGTTGATCGAAGAACCGCCATAATCAGAAGCACTCAAAAGGCCTTTTATGAAGACACCTTTGACCTCGTACTCGCCGGGACCGGAAACAACGAACGGTTTCTTATCACCGAAAGTCACTTGATCAATGCCATTAAAGTCCTCGTGATACGTGCTGACGAGGACGACATCTGCGCCAAAACGTGAAGACTTGAGCTTTGAATCCTTGGAAACGGGATTGAAAGCCAAGGTAATATCCCCGAACTGGACCTTGAAGAATTCTGCGCCGAGGTAGGTGATAACCATAGTAGATGGATTGTAACATATGAGAAGCAACAGGAAAAGTAAGAAAGAAAAATTGCTTTTCGGCGTTTTTTCTATCGAACTACTTATTCAATAGCAAAATCGCGTAATTGAGATATGCGGCAAAACTGACCCATAGGATATATGGCAGTAATAGATACATCGCCGGCTTCGAAATCTTATAAAAAAGAACCATTGTCCATAGAATTGCAAACCATAAAGCGAGAATACCTACACATGCCCACATCGGACTATGAAGACCGAAGAAGATAATTGACCATGCGACATTGAGAATAAGTTGGAGACAAAAAACGCCAAGCGCTTTTCTTTTTACTTTTCCTTTTTCTTCAAAGTGGTATTTCCAGACGAAAAAAGCGGCGATACCCATGAGCGCATAGAGCGTTATCCAGACCGGACCGAAAAGCCAGCTCGGTGGGTTAACGGCAGGTTTCGTAAGTCCGGCATACCATGTCGGGATAGCTGAGACAGTAAAAATCGATCCGATAACTCCGGCCAATTCAGAAACAACGATTGCAATGACTAATTTTAAGAATAAATGTGGTGAATTTGATTTCATATTTTTTTATGACACATTAATAATTCATCATTCCAACTTCTTCGCTCCCCTCCCTCGCGTCAGCCCTTCCATATAATGCACGACCAATATCGAGAATGTCGCCCAAAAGACGCCGAAGGTGGCACCCGCGATGACGTCGCTCGCCCAGTGGACATTGAGGTACACACGGGCACAGCAGACAAGAACAATGAGAAAAATAGTGACGAGAACAAAAAATTCGCGGATGAACTGGGTTCTGACGGCATTGGTACCTTTGAAATGATGAGTAAAAAAGTAAATGATCAAAGTAAAAAAAATACCAGCCGCCACCGCGTGGCCGGAAGGAAAAGAATAATCCGTCAAGTGGACAAGCATGTTCACTGGTCGAGCGCGAGCCACAGCGTCCTTGAGCAGAAGGTCGAACAGTAAGCCGAATGGATAGGCGACAAAGCTGATGTAGGCATTGTGCCAATGCTTTTTATATACGAACCATCCGGTTATAACCATGGCGGCAATGCCGAGGGTCAGCGGACTCAAAACATTACTTACGATTTCGGACGTCGAGACGAGAAATGGCACGACATGATGTGCTATGATCAAGTTGACCTGCAGATCGAAAGCGGCCATGAATGGTCGTTCAACCACAACATCTTCAATAGTCTGAAAGAAAAGATAGAGTGACGCCAGACAAACGACAAGAATATGGAAATCATAGCGGCCAAAAATATGCCGGCGATTATTAATGAAATGATAGGCGAAGACGATGAGCACAGCGATGATGATACCCATGGCGGTGAAGTGGCCGATGGCATGAGCCACCAGCATGTAGCTTGCACCAAAAATATAGCCGAGACAGACCGAACCGACGGCCCAGAGAATGCCGGCGGTGATGTCGTATATCCAGAAAGCTTTGGCTCGCACACCGCTTGCTCCGGCGAGGAATGGTACGAAAGCCCGTGTGATCGGACTCCAGCGGCCGATGATGATGGCTTTGCCGGAATGTCGACTGAGAACGGCTTTGGCTTTGGTAATCTGCCTTTCTTTGATAAGGAAATATTTACCCCAATTGATGAGAAGACTCACACCGTATTTTTTACCAAGAAGAAAAGCGATAACATCGCCGACGATAGCGCCGGCGGCCGCGATAGCCATGACAATATATATGTTAAGCAGGCCGAGGCGGGCAAAGAAGCCCCCAAGAATGACAATAGTATGACCGGGGATGATGGTGCCAAAAAGCGGCAGTCCTTCAGCCACAGCCACTATGCCGATGACCCAATAACCGCCTTGTTGAAGCAGACTTTCGAGATGACCGATACTGCCGGTGATGAGATGCGTCACGGCAATAACTATAACATAAAAGACATAGCTAGCTGGCTGATGAAGTCCTACGTGATAAAATTTTTATAAAATCGAAATAAAATATGGATAGAGAAATGATGAAAGTATTCCACAGTTTGTGTGGATTCATTATGGTATGCGGGTCAAAGCAGGAATATACTTACTGATACAACTTACCCACATATATGAAAATCCTCATCATCGAAGACGATCACGAAATCTGCGAATTTTTGAAAATCGGTTTCGAGGCGGAGGCGTCAACTGTTGATATCGCTCATGACGGAGTGGATGGTTCGTACATGGCCCGGACGAATGATTACAATGTCATCCTCCTTGACTATTCCCTGCCCAAGAAAAACGGCATCAAGATTTGCGAAGAGATACGTTCAGCCGGCAAGACGGTGCCTATTATTTTTATTTCTGTCATCGGCGAAATTTATCATAAAATAGACGCATTGGAGAAAGGAGCCGATGATTATGTGACGAAGCCATTTTCTTTCGAAGAACTGCGGGCGCGAGTTCGGGCTGTCTGCCGCCGTCCGCCGACCATTGAGGGTAAAATCCTGAAAGTCGGCGACATTATTCTCGACCGGGAAAAACAGACAGTTATGCGCGGCACGTCCGGTATTTATCTGACTCGCAAGGAATTCAACCTCCTCGAATATCTCATGAGCAATCAAAACACCGTCCTTTCTCGCGGGATCATCATGGAACATGTGTGGAATGCCGACGGTGATCCTTTTTCCAATACTATCGAGTCACACATTCTGAACTTGCGGAAGAAAATAAACGTAGGACGTAAAAAAGATTTGATTAGAAATATTCCGGGACGTGGGTATATGATTCAAGGCGGAGATTAGCAGAAACGTATGAAAAAATATGCCCGCGCTGTGGTGCTTATTCGTAATGTCATTAGGCTATTCATCGGTCTATTTATAATAGAGAGACGCGACCATACTCGGCTCGCATCGTATATTCTCATCATAATCTGCATCATCGGTACCACATACAGCGACTGGATTTTTGGTGCCAGTCTACCAACAACATTACTCTTATTCGCTTTCCTCTCAACAATATCGGGTATCATCATCGGTTCACGAGCCGGTTTTGTTGTGTCCGGAATACTCATTTTTATTCTGACAATCTCGGGTGTTCATGAAGTCCATGCCGTTGATTTACAAATGTGGAAATATGAAATAATACGTCCGACGGACATTATTATATATGCCACCATCATCCTTTTCATTGCCGGCATATCATGGTTGTCCAATCGGGAATTGGAAAAATTATTACGCCGCGCACGACAATCAGAAAAAGAACTCGAATATGAACGCGACCTTTTGGAAATAAAAGTGGCCGAGCGCACGGCAGAGCTCAAGAAATCGCAAGCGGAACGCGTGGCCGAGCTCTCGCGCATCGCTGAATTTGGCAAGCTCGCCCGCGGACTTTTCCATGATCTGATGACACCGCTCACATCGGTGGCTTTACATGTGGAAAGACTCGAAAAGATCGAGATAGATGAAAAAAATAACTGCACCGCAAACGACATTCACGAAACACGATCCTATATCGAAAAAGCTATTACCGCCTCAAACAAAATGGCCACTTTTATGGAAAATATTAGGCGGCATGTTCAACGAGATGGCCGACACGACAGGTTGTGTGATGGCGATGGGAATGCCGACGGCGACGAGAGAACATGCGACATTATTAGTGAAGCTGATTTCGTTGTTGATCTTCTCGCATATAAAGCGCGGGAGGCGGCAGTGTCGGTGACCGTCGAAAGCGATGACGGAAGCGATTCTAAAACGGCGACAAAAGAAAATCAGAAATATCGCTACTACGCCAATCCTTTTTATTTTCATCAGATTCTTCAGAACTTACTATCGAATGCCATCGAAGCAAGCACCGGCATGAAAGATACAACTATTCGAGTAAAAATAAGCGAAAAGAGAATAACCGTCTCCGACAACGGCTCGGGTATCGCCGCGAAAAATATTCCGAAAATTTTTGAGCCGTTCTTCACCACCAAACAATCGTCGCACAATACCGGCATCGGCCTTCATACGGTCAAGACTATCGTTGAAGAAAAATTAAAAGGGAAAATCGTGGTTGAGAGTATGGAGGGCGTCGGTACGACATTTACGATTGATTTACCATAACGAAATATATTTCAAATCATATACAAATCTTGATTGTACTCCCCAACTCCGATGTATTCTGCTTCGCCTTTGATGATTTTTTCAAAAGGCTTGCAGGCGAAACAGCCGGTTGGGCCTTGTGGACAGAGAAAAACTTCTTGATATGGTCTCCGCGAATATTCATCGCGAGCCTTTTTCACCCGCCGCGCCACTTCGATCACCCTTTCGAACGATTCCTCCACCGTCGGTAGACTGACATCGAAAGGCTTGTCATCGCGGTCAATATACCAATAGCTCGCGCCGGAAACTTTGCGCTTCTGCAGGTGGTCGAGCAAGAGTAGGTAAATCGGCAGTTGGAGTGAATCGGCGCCTTCCTCGTTCTTACCCGTTTTGAAATCGAGAATATGAACGCTGTCGTCCGCCGGCCGATATATGAGCCAGTCGAGCTTACCGCAAAGGATGATATTGTCGCTTTCAGAGAGGAAAAAATTGGGCAACATGCCGCCGGCATCCATTTTCGCCCCGCCGAAGCGGATGGTTTTCTCGAGAAGCGG
>CAZQKU010000041.1:0-7226 GCA_964593965.1 uncultured Candidatus Saccharibacteria bacterium
TCTGAGAAATAAAATTTTGCATATGATGTAATAAGTCATATATTCATATATAATGTATAGCAATTAATACATTAACAACATGCCCCAACAAAAAAAAGTTCTTCCTGTAGCTATAACCTTGGCCGTCCTTGTCGGCATCGCTTTGGGTACGCTCGGCTTTTATTTCTTGATGAAAAGTTCATCGTCGAGCGGTGCAAATAGCGAGACGTATACGGCGGCGACTTCGACGACAGCTTCTTCTGCATCCACTTCACCTGTCACGATTGCTGGCGCCACTACGACCACCACCACTGTCGCTAACACCGTCACGACTGCCGCTGGCACTACCGCGACCCAACCCGTCGTCACCTCCTCCTGGCAAACCTACACCAACTACGAGCTTGGCTTCAGCATCAAATATCCTTCCGACATTACGCCGGACGACACTTCGGATCCGGGCACGGTCAACTTCACTATTCCGGCCAGCTATTTTTCTAC
The DNA here is from genome assembly GCA_964593965.1 of uncultured Candidatus Saccharibacteria bacterium. Lineage (GTDB taxonomy): Bacteria > Patescibacteriota > Minisyncoccia > Phycocordibacterales > PALSA-1337 > PALSA-1337. Next base: position 478 of record CAZQKU010000041.1, read on the forward strand.
GGTCATGGTGGATAGTGACAGCGTCAGCGTGGCAGTTTCGGCGACGTGTACACCGGTCACTTCTTTTTCAGACGCTCCAGCCAACAGTCCCGACAGCGCGTCGGTCTATCCGCAGACGGTTGTTCTAGGCGGCGAAAACGGCGGCAATAATGGCAGCAACAGTGGCGTCAATAGCGGCGTCAGCTTTATCGAAAATATCCAGTCGGACATCGGCGCCGGCAATCACGGCACTCGCCTGATATATGATACGAACCAGAACAATTCTTGCTACAGCATTACGTCGAGTGAGCGAGGGCCCAACGACGCCGGTCTTTTCGGCATAAACGACCCTACTCAAATCGCTGAAACAGATGCCGCTCACGCCGCCGATGCGGCTCATGTCGAGGCAGTGATGAATGCCATGATTCAGAGCTTCACTTTCGTCAATACCGGCGCGGGGGAGAATGAAGCTTTTTATTCGCCGAATATGGCAGGTCAGGCGGCGGGCTCGGGTAGCTCGGCCAGCGGTTCTTCGGCTGGCGCGGCAGGAAATAGTAGTATCGCCATCACCACCGTTTCACCAATACCCGTCTCCGTCGGCGGAAATCTGACCATCAGCGGTTCGGGCTTTTCTGGTCACGATACGATTGTGTGGATTTCGAATGGCACCGTCAATGGTGTCCTGTGGGGCGGCATGCCGCAAAGCGATTCACTCATCACCGCGACCATACCTCCTCAAGCTTGCACCCAATATGTCGGCGCATCGGGCTTAGCGTGCCCGTCATATCTCATTATCAACCCGGGCATTTATACTTTGACTGTTTCGAATGAGAACGGCACGACTGATCCGGTGTATATAAAGGTGCAATAAAAAAGATATAAAATTCCTATGAGATTTTTGTATAAAAGTCTATAGACATCTGACATAAGCACGTTTACAATTCAATAATGAAAAATACGCAGACTCCTTTCATTATTGAAAATAAGATTTTCCTCATTCGTGGTTTCAAGGTCATGCTTGACTCTGATCTTGCAGAATTGTATGGTATTACGACGTACAATCTTAATAAAGCGGTGAAGAGAAATATGTCGAGATTTCCGGCAGATTTTATGTTTCAATTATCGAAAGAAGAATTCAAAAACTTGATATTCCAATTTGGAATATCAAGTTTGAAACACGGAGGGAAACGTCATCTACCTTTTGTTTTTAGCGAGCATGGTGTAACCATGCTTTCTTCAGTTTTGAGAAGTGAGCGAGCTGTTCAGATGAACATTTTTATTGTTCGAGATTTTATTAAGATGCGCGAATTGCTTTCAACCCACAAAGACCTTGCCCAAAAGATGGCTGAACTTGAACGGACTCAAAGAGAGCAGGGAAATCAGCTCTCAACCGTCTATTCGATAGTAAAACAGCTTGTGATGAAACCTGTCCAGACGGAACTGCCAAAACCGAAGAAGATCGGTTTCAGGAAGGATTAGTTATTTTCCGGAAAAAACTTGATATCGCAAATTGCGACCTCAAGTGCAATATATGCTATACTTGATTGTATTATTCAATTGTATTATTCGATGGGAAGGACTACCATAGTCTAGTCAAAATTTAACTAAACTAATTTTTAAAAAATTACATATATGACCACCATACTCATTATCATCATCGTTCTCCTCGTCCTCTGGGCAATTTATCTTTACAATCACATCGTCCGCATGGTCAATCGCGCCAAGGAAGCCTGGGCGGATATTGACGTTCAGCTCAAGCGGCGTTATGACCTCATTCCGAACCTTGTCAATACCGTCAAAGGCTATGCCGCGCATGAGAGCACCGCTTTTGAAAATGTCAGCAAGGCGCGCGCCGCCGCCATGGGTGCCGGATCTCTAGCAGAGAAAGGCCAAGCCGAAGCCACGCTTGCCAGCTCGCTCAAGTCCGTCTTTGCCATCGCCGAAGCCTATCCCGAGCTCAAAGCCAATCAGAATTTCCTCGACCTTCAGAATCAGCTCACCGACACCGAAGACAAAATCCAGGCCGCCCGCCGCTTCTACAACGGCAATGTTCGCGATCTCAACACCGCCGTGCAGGTTTTTCCTGGTAGTGTGATCGCCTCGATCGGCCATTTCCATCAGATGGAATACTTCCAGCTTGATGCCGCCGAAGCGGCGGCGGTGAAGGAGCCGGTTGCGGTGAAGTTCTAATTTCCGCTGAAAAATTCTATGTCGAAAAGATATATATGTGATAGTACTAAATATGAAATCGGGGGTCAAAAATTAGATACAATCGGCTTACCAGTTCAGATTGTTGATATTCCTTCTAAGGTAAATATAGAAGGTTATGAATTAAAATTAAAATCATCATTTCATGTCAGTCTCGTCTGTATCGGTAAAATAATCGAAAGACATAAAATAACCATTCCAGATTTTATAAATAAAATCGTCGAAGATTTTTGTGATTATCTTAAGAGTACAGAAGTCAACTTTTTGAGGTATCGCGATGAATTTAGATTTGTTTCGCAAAATGATAGACGAGCTGTTGTTGCAATGTGTGATATTTCAAATCTTAAAGAGTTTTTCGATTTGATTAATAAAAAGTATACTTTAAAAGTTGAATATCAACCTACACATGTGACAATATACACGTTACAACCGGATGTGGGTATTTTTCTTTCCAATGAGGATGATGTGCAGAACCTTACGAAGGTAATACCCAATCCGATTGGTATCAGTTTATAAAAGTTTCAATTTTACAAAAAAATGGCCACCCTCTACACCCAACAGGATAGAAATGTCCACAGGACATGGTTTCTCATGGCCTTGTTTTTGGTTATTGTCATTGCCATCGGTTGGTTCATCAGCTGGTATTTCGGCAGTCCGATTATTCTCTATATCGCCGTGGCTTTCGCCGTGCTGATGAATATTGCGAGCTTCTGGTATTCGGCCAAGATAACGCTTTCGCTTGCAGGAGCGAAGCCGGCCAGTCGTGAACAGTTTCCCGAGCTCTACACCGTCGTCGAAAATCTGGCCATCACCGCCGGACTTCCCATGCCTGCGCTCTATGTTATCTCTGATCCGGCACCGAACGCTTTCGCCACCGGCCGCGACAAGGATCATGCCGCGGTCGCCGTGACAAGCGGACTTCTCGGTATGATGAACAAGAATGAACTTTCCGGTGTCCTCGCTCACGAGCTCTCCCATATCGGCAATCGCGACATCCTGCTTTCGACCGTCGTGGTGGTGCTCGTCGGCTTCATCGCTATCATCGCCAACTTTTTTTTGAGAATGTCTATTTTTGGCGGCATTGGCGGTGGCGCGGGCGGTTTGGGTGGAAGCGGCGGGCGCGGTGGGGGCAAAGGCAGTAGGGAAGGTGGTGCTGGCGGACAAATCCAGCTCATCCTCGCCATCGTCGGCATCGTTTTTGTCATCCTTTCGCCAATCATCGCCACGCTCATCCAGCTTGCCATTTCCCGCAAGCGCGAATTTCTCGCCGACGCCGATGGCGCGCTTCTTACCCGCTATCCCGAAGGCCTCGCCAGCGCCCTCGAAAAAATCGCCGCTTACGGCCAGCCGCTTCGCCATGCCAACAATGCCACCGCTCATCTGTATATTTCCAATCCTTTCGGTGCGGGGGCAAAAAAGGGTATTTCCAAACTTTTCATGACCCATCCGCCGACAGAGGAGCGGATCGCCATTCTGCGGGGGATGGAGTAAATAGCTAGAAAGAACATGTAGTTTTCGAGCACGGATATTTTTCGGCTGAAAAATTCCTCGTGCTCGCGCCGTCGCGCTCACAAGTCTCTCAAACTACATGTTCTTTCTAGCTTCTAGACCAACTTTATCAGTGGAATATCAACCTTGTGTGAAATCGCTTGGCGCAAATCGCTTTTAGAAATATGCAATCGGGCATTGAGTATTTCAACACCCATAACTTTCCCGCGAGTTCCAAAATCAACGACGATATCATTGCTGACAGGTACGGTTTTTTGCAGTTTACCCTTTTCTCGAAAATAAATATAGGCGGCGTTGGCTTCTTTGTCGTATCGAATTTTCATTTTTAGTTTGATGAGAGGTAATTTAATTGAGATAATAAAAGCTTACAATGATGAAAGTGTTTTGCTCTTGAGTATATACTACTCGTAAAACTTTTCCGTGGCAAGTTTTATCTGATACTTTTATCTGATACTATCTTACCGTCCGACAATCTATTTTCAAGATCTGGTTTAAGAATAGTTTGTTTTATTTCTTCAATCGAATATGTTTTAGTATAAAGACGATACTGGGCATAGTACGTGAAACGGAATTTCATAGGAATTTTTCATATTCCGCTAGAACTTATATGTCAGCGGCGACCCCAATCCCGTCACATAGTCGAAATGTTTTCGCGCTACACAATAATACGCACATGTTCCGTTCTCGCCGCTGGTAATGTCGCGGAAAAAGTCGCTGTAGGTGGCGCTGGCTTTGTCGGCATAGAGAGCAGGCAGGGAAATGGCGTCGCGGATACTTGCACCGAGAGCGGCGATGGCCGCCCATTGCGGTGCACCGGCTGAAGTACCGCCGACGACATACCAGCCGCGGACTTTCGGAGCGGTTTTGGCGATGGTTTTCGAGCTTACGTGATAAATAGAGAAGCCGCGCATTGGATCAGCTGCGTAGGAAACGTCGGGAATAGCACGCTTGCCGCCGGCTCGATAAATGGAATAGTCTTTCTGGTAAGCTGGTTCATTTTCATAAGCACTTACCCCACCACCGCTTCCTGACCAAGCACTTTCAGAGAAAAATTTCCCAGCCGTGTCAATGGCAAGTGACGTGCCACCGACAGCAATGACATTTGGCGAAACCGCCGGCCAGCTCGCACCTGTGCCGTCATCGCCGGAAGAAGCGAACCATGCGATGCTTTGTGCGGTTTGACCTTTCGCTACTTTTGCCGTACTTGTGCCAAAGTGACCATCGAGTTTTATTTCGCTGGCAAATTCATCGCCGCCCCAGCTCATTGACACCGAGACAACGTCGCTCCGGCCACGGGCATAATCCACCGCTTTCATAAGGTCGGTGCCGCTATCGCTTGTCGCTTCGACAACGAGGATTTTCGCCGATGGGGCAATGGCATGAGCCCACTGGGTATCGAGCGCCGATTCCATGTCCCAGCCGGTATTGGTTTTTTCTTTCGATGTCATCTTGTGTATTTCAAGACATTTTCCGGCGGCGGTACAGGGTGTAATCGAGAATGTTTTGTCAAAAACAGCCAAGTCGCTCTCAATATACGGATGGTCGAAGGCAGAAATAATGGCAATCGTGCCGGAGCCGCCGCTTGTCGGCAAATGATAGGCGGATTTCACCTCAGACGGAGCGAGGCCCTGTGGCGACGTGGATGCGGCAAAGAGACTGTGGATTGGCGGTTTTGCCGTGAATTGGGCAAAATCGTCGGGGATGGGGTTTGTTGCTGTACCAGTACCGCTTGAAGAACTGGCAGTCGAACCTGCCGCTACAGCCAGATATATTGGCATTTGGACAAAGACGAAAAAGAGACAAGAAATAAACGTAACAAGAGCAAGAATGACATATATTGATTCGTGGATTATTTTGTTTTTATTCATAGATGTATGATGGGGCTCCCCCGTATGGCGTGCGCGCGTTATTTAATAATGTCCACATCATAAACTCTGGTCGCTCAAGAAACATATAAAAAAGATTAAAATCCGGCTAAAATTTCCACAATTTCCTCATCAGAATTTTATTCTGTTTTTATCACAATTTTATTTTTACCACTTTTGTGATATTGTCTTGATGTAATGCTTTGATGCAATAGTTTGGTAGATAGGGAATAAAGCAGTAAAAAATAAGAGAGTAAAAAATAGGGAGGGTTCGCATAGCGGTCTAGTGCGCCACCTTGGAAAGGTGGTAAGGGAGCAATCTCTTCAGGAGTTCAAATCTCCTACCCTCCGCAAAGATTATTTAGTATCTGACTATGCCAAGCCCTTTGTTTTTGAAGGGTTTTGTGAAGTCAAAAATACGAAAAAAGTTCGAACCTTACAGAGATTCGAACTTTTTGTTTTTTTACTTTTAACTATTCAATCGTCCAACACAGGAGTTACATATGCACATATTAAAGTATGAGAAATATGACTCCACTCTAGATAGCTATTATGAGCAGTATCTCATCAAAAGCTTTCTTAAACGTTATTTGCTTCGCTTATGTGTGCCGGGGAGAGGACTCGGTCAGGAGTCCGCTTCTGCTGAAGCAGCTCCCAACCCCGCCTCGCTCGCCTTCGCTCGTTCCGGCTTTCGAGTCCTCTCCCCGTCACTACTCACTTCGTTCGTGTGTGCCGGGGAGAGGACTCGAACCTCCATGGATTACTCCTCCAGTTCCTAAGACTGGTGCGGCTACCAATTACGCCACCCCGGCATGTTTTATTGTATAAACGGCAAAGCTGTTTGATGCTTCCTACTTAAATAATATTGAACATTAGTATAATACATGTTTTGAAGAATTTTGATAGAGTCTTTTTTACCATAGGATAGAATATGCATAGATTTAGAATTACTATATATCCAACCAGTTTTGATGTGTAATTGAGATTTTAATTCTTCTTGTATCCACTGTACAAATAGTAAACTTGCCGAACAAAGGCGCAATCGTAATTGAGGGTGTTGACTTTCAGGATGAAAGGAAATATCAATATTTCCGTCACCATCGAAACACCCCCTTAGAAAATCTAGGAAAAATAATTGAGGTATCTTGAGTTGACCAATAGATTTCGATTTATTTTTTTGTCAGACCC
>CAZQKU010000042.1:0-7148 GCA_964593965.1 uncultured Candidatus Saccharibacteria bacterium
GTCCAAGTCAGCTCAGCGGATGGCACGGTGAACGGTGAAAGTGAAATCGGCGTGGTCGCCGCTGCGCCGTCATTAGCTTTTTACCAAGACGACCCGCTCTACGGCGTATTGTATAATGAGGCAGTGGGGGATAGCGTTGATCTTCTTCATAATCAGCTTAAAATTGTGGCTGTGCCGTACGGTTTTGATACGGGTATAACAAACACCGTGAACTCCGGCGCTGGAAGCATAGGCTCACTTTCATTCGGCTGGACGGTCAACGACACTCCGCATGATGAGCTTGCATCGAGCACGAGCATCATTCTCGCTACGCCAAGCGGCAGTTCCGGCAGTTCAGATGTCGGTCTGACTATCCAAAATAATAATCAGATTCTACAGACCGCTACAGCTGGCTTTAATGCCATCTACAGCGATACATCAACGCAGAATAGCAGTGTGGCTTTTTGATTAACATAACATTTCTGAAAAATGACTCCCATCATACACAAAAAAATAAACACATTGGCATTAAGCGGAATAATCCTCATTATAATAGTTTTTTCTTTTGGAATTGCGTCACCGATTCCAGTCAAAGCCCAAGCGCTTCCGGCCAATTACACTCTTCTTGAACCACTGCCATGCATCACTGGTGTAACCAATTGTGCGGCAGGAGCTACATCAACACCAACTATCAACATCCAAACATACATCGTATATATCTTCAAATTGATGGTAGCCTTGGCTGTTTTTGCCGCCGTTGTTATGTGTATCATCGGTGGTTTCGAATATATGTTGACCGATTCTGTGTCAAAAAAACTCGATGCCAAAGGTACTATCAAAAATGCTATCTTGGGACTCGCCGGCGCACTCCTTTCATGGCTCATTCTCTACACTATAAATCCTAATTTGGTGAATGTTAGTCTGGTAACTGTGCCAAAGCTCAACTTGACAGCAACAACTACAAACTTGAGTGCACCTGATATCAATAGCTCAACTGATACCAAAGTCGCCGCCATGGCCGCCGCAGGCGTGGCGCAAGATAATGCTTTGCAAGCTCAGGTAGATACCGATCAGACAAATGAGAATAATCTTTTCAATCAATATAATGCGTGCACTCCTCCCGGCAGTTCTGCATGCCAGGCCTTGTATGACAAGTATGTAGCCGCTCACGATAAGACTGGTGCGGATATGGGTGTGAACGCTACCACCTATGCGGATAATAATTACAATGTGCAAGTCGCCAACGAAGCAAAAGAGACTACTGCTGATCAAGTACAACAAGATGCCACCAATATCAAAAATGAGGAAACCAATGCACTTGCCGATTGCGCGAACGGAGATCTGGCTTGCCAACAAAAAGTTAAGACTGATGCAAGTGTTGCCTTAATATATAGCCAGAACCAAACTAATATAGTAAATTTTGAAAATGAAAATGCGACCAAAAGTTCAAGTGACGCTCTAACCGCCGCTCAGACACTTGAATTACAAATACAACAGACTACCGCCGCTCAAGTAGCCCAGGCTCAAGCGGCTGGTAACACTACCGCCGCTCAAAAATACCAAGCCAACGGAAAAACTCAGGTACAAGCTGTTCAACAATGGGTTTCTGCTCACAATAATCCTTAATAAATTATGTCCAAAACAACCTTCACCCTCATCATAATCATCGTCATCGCCGCTCTCGTCGGCGGGGGATATTGGTTTTATTTGAAAAATACCGGAACAAACGTTAATCTTGACACAAATCCAGTAGCAAATAATAATTCAACTGGCACAGGCAACATCTTTTCTCCTCTCGCCGGCAATAATGTTGCACAAACGACGGGAACAGGAACACGTCCGTCGAATACAACAAATAGCAGTACCACCCCAAACACCAGTATAACTGTCTCGTCCGTCCCAACCTTACGAGAATTGAGCTCGACACCCGTCGGCGGTATGTCAGCATCTACTACAGGCACCACGACCATTGTCCGCTGGATAGATCGCGGCACCGGATATGTCTATCAAGCCTCATCAAATTCACTCGCCATAACCGAACTGTCGAACACAACCGTGCCAATGATATATCAAAGCTTTTGGAATCGAAACTTGAATGCTTTTATTTTCCAATCTGTGGATGATACAACCAATGAAGTAACAAACTTTTATACTGTTTTAAGTACAACGGCAACCATTTCAACGTCGGCTTCATCCACCCTTTCGACAAACACCCCCTATCAGCTCCGTGGGGAACCTTTGCCATCAAATATCACTGAAATAGCTCTTAATCCCGAACATACGAGCGTATTTACCCTCGCTTTGAGCGGAAATTCAGCAGAAAATGATAATCTGGCCACAGATAACTCGGGTATTGGCTACATTTCCCAATTTGATGGCAGTAAAAAAACCGAAATCTTCAGCACACCTCTTACCCAAGTGAATGTCGAGTGGCCTGCGGACAATATCATCGCTTTGACTACCAAAGGTTTTTCGGCCACGCCCGGTTTCCTTTATTTTGTTAATCCAAAAACCGGCACATTCACCAATATCCTCGCCAATGTAAATGGTCTCGATACCTTGACCAATCACGACGCCTCGCAAGTGCTCTATTCTGCATCCGGCGGTACCAACGGTCTCACAACATCAGTATATGACGTCAAAGCCGGCACGACTCAAACCCTCGCTTTCAACACTCTTCCAGAAAAATGCCTGTGGAGCTCAATAAATAAAGATGATCTCATCTGTGCGGTTCCTTCGAGAGTCCCTTCAGCGTCATACCCCGAAGCGTGGTATCAAGGAACCGTTGCTTTCAGCGATAGTATATGGGAAATCAATATAACGACTGGGGAAGTCCATGAATTGGCAGATCTTGCCAAGCTTTCGGGTAAACAAATAGACGCGGAGAATCTTACTCTTGATCCAAAAGAGAACTTCCTTTATTTTATTAATAAACGCGATTTGACCTTGTGGTCACTCAGCCTCGATTAATAGACAACTAGACAAATAAGAGAAGAAAAAATCAGCAAATCAAATAGTAAGTGGCGGCACCGCCGGCCGTCCATCATGGGTGTGAGCATGAGCTAGTTTCTTTCTCACCACCATTTCTTGAACGAGGGTAAAGAGGTTCGTTGTTATCCAGTATATTGAAAGCACCGCCGAAAGTCGGTAGGAGATGATAAAAATGATGACCGGAAAGATGTATTTCATCTGATTGGTCATAGCTTGGGCCATATCGGGCTGGGTCTTTGGGTCTTTTTTACTGTCTTTAGCCTTGGCACTATTTCCTGCCGCCGATTTCTTCATGGCATTCAAAGAAAACTCGAGTTGGAAATATTGCGCGACAGCGGCACCCAAAGAAAGAATGATACTTGGTTTGGTCACATCAATAAGGCCAAGGAACATGATATTGATGACTGGAGCACTGATGAAATGGTATAGAAAACCGTAATCTATGACCGGCAGACCTGATCTGATAAAGACGCTATAGAGAGCATAAATGATCGGCAGCTGAATAAAAAGCAAAAGCATGCTGGAAAAAGGCTTGATTCCTTTGGCTTTATAAATCTCCATCATCTTCAGGCTTTGCGTCCGGGTATCGCCTTTATAATCCACCTTAAGCTGGTCTATTTCTGGCTGAATATCACGCATCCTCACTTGAGCGATGATAGCCTTCTTTGAAAGGGGAAAGAGTAGTAAACGGATAATAATAGTGAAAAGAATGACCGCAATACCGGCGTCTATACCGGGAATGAACTTGATAAGAAGAATCAGGCCGTTATAGAGAGGGCCAACAATAATGATGTTGTACAAATATCCGAGGTATCCGAACATGGGCTCTATTCTACGTTATTATGCGTGATTTAACAAAGATTTCATGGATTGCTTGCTTTAAAGCTGATTGATCAATGTCGAGGATTGTTGGCTTGAGCATAAGGACACAATGAAAGATATTACCATTCACGTTGAGACTATTTCTATCCATACATGAAATTACATCGGTAAGAGCGGCATACGTCCGTCGCCGAACTTTATTTCTCATGACCGCCGTCTTGAAATACTTTTTCGCGGCGACTGCAGAAAAATGACTTTTATCAGTGTCTTTTTTAGTCTCATCAACCACATCATTAACCACCATGACCTTAATAGCCTTCAAGGACAAAACAGGGGAGTGGAATATTTTTCCATACAGCATTACCTCATCTAATAATTTTTTCGTTAGCCTTCTTTTTTTAGGCAACATAAATCTAAACGGAAAGCTTCTTTCTGCCTTTTTGGCGCCGTCTCTTAAGGACATTTCTACCAGCAGTTGTCCTTTTACGAACAAGGAAACCGTGCGATCGTGCACGCTTCCTCTTTTTTGGTTTATATGTGAATGACATAGTCATACCACTATATAATAAACAACTTAAATCTGCAAATTAAATGAAAAGATACGGAATCAGAATATACAGATGTATTTCAGAGACTTGTGAGCGCGACGGCGCGAGCACGAGGAAAATTTCAGCAGAAATTTATCCGTGCTCTGAAATACATCTGTATATTCTGATTCCATTTATTATTTTTATTGCAAATTTTAGTTATACACACCTTATCAACATACTTATAAGCTATCCACAAGTTTACTGATTTATAAACAGGTATATAATTCCTTCCACGTATGAATGAATATATAAGTTTGTGGGAAGGAGTACTGGCTGAAGTTGAACACTCGACTTCAAAAACAAACTTTTCCACATGGTTTAAGGGTACTCGCATTATCAAGATTGATGAAGGGGTGGTTCAGCTCGGTGTTTCGAGCCCTTTTGCGTATGATTGGCTCTCGAGCAAGTTCCATAATGAGACTCTGCGGGCTTTACGCAAGCTCAATGAACATATTCGCGCCCTTGAATACACTATAGTCAAAGAAGAAGAGACGAAAGATAGCAAAGAAAGTAAAAAAAAGATTGAAGATAAGAAAAAGGATGAACTGGCACCGACTATTTCCATGCCTTTGGAAAATTATTACATCAATAAAGACGACAATTTGAATCCGCGCTACTCTTTCGATAACTTTATTGTCGGTCCTTTCAATGAGCTCGCTCATGCCGCCTCTCAAGCAGTCTGTAAGAGTCCTGGAGCGTCATATAACCCTCTTTTTATCTATGGCGAGTCCGGCCTTGGCAAGACCCACCTCATTCAAGCAGTAGGTAACAAAATTAAAAAAGATTTCCCTGATAAAAAAGTCTTCTATTTAACCTCTGAACGCTTTGGTTCTGAATATTTTTCTTCATTACAAACAAACACCGCCCAAAAATTTAAAGACAAATACCGAAAATATGATGTCATCATTATGGATGATATCCAATTCTTCGGTAGTAAGGAAAAATTCCAAGAGGAGCTCTTCCATCTATTCAACACCTTTATAAATTCAAACCGTCAACTGGTCTTTTCCTCCGATAAACACCCAAATTTCATCACCGAGCTCGAAGATCGCCTCAAAACCCGTTTTAATTCCGGTATGATTGTGGATATTCCTACTCCCGACAATGAATCGAGAGTGGCTATATTTAAGGCTAAAATAAGAAACAATAATATGGAGCTATCGAATGACATTGTTGACTATTTAGCAAAACATATTGAAGGAAGTATTCGGGAAATAGAGGGTGTAGTCAATACTATTGTCTGTCAGACTCAACTAAAAGGTAAGTTGAGTATTGTTGAAATAAAAAACCTCGTTAAAAACAGTACCAAACCAAAGAAAAATACTCCCGTGAAGGATGTTATTAAAGCTATCGCCAATTTTTACAATATCAGTGAAGATAGCGTCTTTGATAAAACGCGTAAAAAGGAGGTAGTTAAGCCACGACAGGTCATTATGTATATTCTTCGTGAGGATTTTAACATTTCATTTCCATCGATTGGTGAAAAACTTGGTGGGCGAGACCACACCACCGTTATTCACTCGTGTGAAAAAATAAAAGATGATTTAAAAACAAATCCTATGCTTATTGAAGAGTTATCCCAGATCCGCGCCCTGATTTAATGTGGATATGGTGTGGAAAGTATGTGAAGATAATGTTAATGAATTGTTTATATAATGTGAATAAATAAATTTATTTATTTTTTAAACAATTTTTATAAATACTTTATCAACATGATATAATTATAAAAAAGTAAATATAATCGTATGTAGTATAGATATAATAAAATTATCCCCATATCCACAGGACTAATAGTAATAATATATACATAAATATAAAAATCATGAACATAGAATGCATACAGGAAAAATTAATTAATGGAATACGACAGGCTGAAAAAATAGCTACAAAACATATAACCTTACCGGTATTATCATGTCTTCTTTTTGAAGCTAAAAAAAATAATACCCTTATTATTAAAGCTACCAACCTCAATCTCGGTATTGAGATCCTTATTCCCGTAAAAGTTCACGAAGAGGGTATTGTGGCTATTCCCGCAGGTATTATAAGCTCATTTATTTCAGGAATAACATCGGAAGATAAAGGGATTATTATTAAAACGAACGATCAAAATGTAACTATTACCACAAGTTCTATAAGTAGTGTTATTAAGACTATGCCACATGAGGAGTTTCCTAATATTCCTCGGATCAAGGATCATCAAACTTTTTTTATCAATTCCAATGATTTTCTTAAAGGTTTGAAAATGGTTTGGTATTCTGCCTCTGTTTCCGATATAAAACCAGAGCTTTCAAGTGTTTATATTTATTATCAGGAAGGATCTGCTATCTTTGCCGCAACTGATTCATTTCGGTTGGCTGAAAAGAAGATTATATTGAAGAAAAATAAAGAAAATAAATCAAAAGAAGGTGTTGATGGGGGTGATTTTGGACAAATTTTAATCCCTTTTAAGAACATTCCAGAAATCATGAGAATTCTTGAGGGTATTAATGATGATATCACTATTGAGTTGAGTAAAAATCAAATAGCTTTTAATTATAAAGGTGTATATCTTATTTCTCGGGTTATTGATGGAACATTTCCTGATTATCGTCAGATTATTCCCAAAGAAACTAAGACTGAAGTGGTCATTTTGAAGCAGGATATCATCAATGCTCTCAAGATTTCCCATATTTTTTCCGATAAATTCAATCAAATTCATGTCAAAATATCTCCTCAATCGGGTATTTTTGAATTACGAACGAATAATAAAGATATTGGTGAAAC
>CAZQKU010000043.1:0-7093 GCA_964593965.1 uncultured Candidatus Saccharibacteria bacterium
TCCTTTTCGTCAGCCACGGCGGCACCGCCCTCATCATCATCCTCGCCGCGGTGGGAATTATTGCCAATGTGTCGAAGTGGAGGAGGGGGTAGGGAATCTTTCTACTTTGTTTAAAATCGTTTATAATGTCAGACATGTCATTAGTCTCAATCCAAAAAGCCTCACAATGGGCATCGGTTTTCTTGAATAAAGATGTATCTCCGACGAATATCTCTTACCTTGTTCAATATGGAAAAGTCAGGAAACTTGGAGAAAATGGTTCAACGATGGTTGAGTTAAATGATCTTAAAAAATACTATGCGTCATACAATAGCAAGAGAGAATTAGATTGGAAAAGTAAGCTTGGTAATGATCTTAATTGGTCATTATCTTTTGATAATCTGCGAGAGAAAGATACGACGAAACATGTTCACCGACTACATCCCTATAAAGGGAAGTACATTCCTCAATTAGTCGAATATTTTATTGATGGTCATATTGATGAATTTAAGAAAAAGCCATATTTTAAAGCTGGAGATATAATCCTTGACCCATTTTTAGGTTCAGGTACTACCATTGTTCAGTCATTGGAAACAGGAATTCATGCAGTGGGCATTGACGTCTCGGAATTTAATTGTATGATCTCAAGTTGCAAAGTTGCTCACTATAATCATGAATATTTGAGGAAGGCCATTAAAAAAATACAGACTGCTCTTGATACTTTCGAAACAAATAATCATATTGACAAGTTTGAAAATGAGTTATTGCAAGAGTTGGGTAAATTCAATTCGACATATTTTCCAAGCCCAGATTTTAAATATAAAGTAAGTCAAAATAAGATCAGAGAGGATATCTATGCACAAGAGAAAGAGAACGCCTTTTTACCTATTTATCAAAAGTTGTTAAAAAAATATGATATAAAAATTAAACAGGGTAGCTCAAAAACGTTCCTTGATACATGGTTTATTAATGATATTCGTCAAGAAATTGACCATGTCTTTCGTGCTATTAAACAAGAAAAGGATATTAAGACGAGAAAAATAGTAGCTCTTATTTTGAGCAGGACAATTCGTTCGTGTCGTGCAACGACACATAGTGATCTTGCTACATTAAAAAAACCTCAAGTAACGACTTATTATTGCTATAAACATAAAAAAATCTGCAAACCAATATTTTCCATCAAAAGCATGCTCAATAGATATTCTTTCGATACGTTGAGTCGAGTCGTTGAGTTTTATGAGTTAAGAAAACCAGTTCATTATTCAGTCATAGCTGGAGATTCCAGAGTTGTGAATATCTTTCAAAAGGTTGAGAAACAAAATCCTCAATTCCATCAATTGCTGAAGAAACAAAGAATCGCTGGTATTTTCTGCTCGCCACCGTATGTGGGTCAGATTGACTATCACGAACAACATGCATATGCTTACGATCTGCTTAATTTCAAAAGAAAAGATGATCTTGAAATCGGGCCATTGTATAAAGGTCAAGGAATTGAGGCTCGTCGATCGTATGTTGAAGGAATATCGGATGTATTAAATAATTGCAAAAAATTTCTTAAAGAGGATTATGATATATTTCTTGTGGCAAATGATAAATTCAATCTGTACCCGGAAATTGCTGAAAAATCTGGTATGATTATAACTAATCGATTTAAAAGACCTGTTTTAAACCGTACAGAAAGAGATCGAAATCCATATTCGGAAATTATTTTCCACTTAAAATCAAAATAATTTTTAATAATTATATGGCATTAAATCAAGAACAAAAAAATAGGATTAGTGAAATTGTTAAGGAGATTTTATTGAGGAGAATTGAGAACTTTCCTCCTGAAATTGGTGCTTATGTTCGTAATGCGCCTTTCCACGATGCTTTTTTAGAATGCTTTAAAGACAAACTCAAACCACTTAATGTTGAGACTCCGTATCTGATTGCTATTGCAAGTTGGTTACATGGATTAAACACGACTCTTGGTACGGGATTTGAAAATATTTCTCATATTTTATCGGGAGGCTACAAAAGAAATTTTACTCGATCATATTCACTTAAAGTTAAATCTTCACAAGCTTCACATATTGAATCTATAATTCGTGATCTAAAATCAGGTAATCATAAACCTGACCCGAAACGTGAAAATGATTTGATATTTAATTATCAAGATTCTGATACGGAAATTGACTCTTTAGAATTTACTGCTGATTGTTTTATTGAAAATAAAGATGAAATTATTGCTATAGAATTAAAATCTGTACGTCCAAATTCTGGAGAAGGCAGAGGAGAAAAACAGAAAATATTATATGGTAAAGCGGCGCTTAAGCTTCTATATCCGGATAAAAATATACGGTTCTTCCTTGGTTTTCCTTTTGATCCAACATCAGAGACTACAACGGGATATGATAAGAGCCGATTTTTTAATTATTTGATTGAATTCAAAAAGTTTTTTGCTCCTGAAGAAGTACTTATAGCCAGTGAATTATGGGATTTTCTGAGTGGTAAGAAAAACACTATGGAAGAAATACTCGAGGTCATTACAAGGACAGTTCAACAAGTAAAAAAATCATGAAAATCCTATTCACTGGCGGCGGCACAGGCGGGCATTTTTATCCGATTATTGCGGTGGCGGAAGAGGTGCGCGAGGTGGCCAAGGACAAGAAAATTCTCCAGCCCGAGCTCTATTATATGGCGCCGACGAAATACAATCCGCGCGCCCTTTTCGACAATGACATCGAGTTTGTCAGCGTGCCGGCGGGCAAAATGCGTCGGTATTTTTCGCTTCTCAATTTCTTTGACTTGTTCAAAACGGCAACTGGCATTGCTTCGGCGACCCTGTCAATGTTCCGCATTTACCCCGACGTCGTCTTCGGCAAAGGCGGCTATGCCAGCTTCCCGACCCTTGTGGCGGCGCGACTCCTTGCCATTCCCGTGGTCATCCACGAGTCGGACAGCAAGCCCGGTCGCGTCAATATGTGGGCAGGGAAGTTTGCCCGACGCATCGCCGTGGCCTATCCGGAAGCGGGGGAGATGTATGAAAAGAGGCTCGGCGCGAAGGCGACGGATAAAAAAGGCAAGAGCAAAATCGCCTTCACCGGCAATCCCGTCCGTAAAGAAATCGCCTATGCACGCTCGGCCGGCGCGCGGGATTATTGGAAGCTTGGCGAGGAGCAAATCGGCACGGTAGCAGACCAAGCTGGCCAAACAGGCACGAACGTTCCCGTCCCCATCATTATGATTATCGGAGGATCACAAGGAGCGAAGACCATCAATGATGTTATGATTGATGCCATTCCCGAGCTCATCAAAAAATATGCCGTCATCCACCAGACCGGCCGGGCCAATTTTACTGACGTTTCCACCATTATGACGAGCCTGCTCAAAGGCAATGAGAATGCCGCCCGCTACAAGCCCGTCGAATACTTCGACGATCTGGCCATGCGTATGGCGGCGGGTGCGGCGGATGTTATCATCTCGCGGGCAGGCGCCGGTGGTATTTCTGAGATCGCGGCGTGGGGAAAACCGTCCATCATTATTCCCATCAACAGCGCCATCAGCCACGACCAGACAGAAAACGCTTTCGCCTATGCCCGCTCCGGTGCCTGCACCGTCATCGAGGAGCATAACTTGACACCGAATATTATTGTGTCAGAAATAGACCGGATCATAGGCGACCCAGTCCTGCGCGAAAAGATGCAAAAAGGGGCTCAAAGCTGGGCTCGGCCGGATGCCGCCAAGGAAATAGCACAGGTATTGCTGGAAATTGCTCTTGAACACGAATAGGCCTAAGACACCCTCATTTCTGTGAGCTTTTTCTAAATGAGAATAAGAAGCATTTTTTAGCTAAAATATGGCTTAATATCGTCAGTCAACTGTCTCCTATTCTCATTTAGAAAAAGTGCATAAAAAGGACATACAAAAGGAGCATAGCTCACTAGTAATCAATTGCTGTTGACACCGTCGTATGCTATACTGGGCAAGTTCCGTTTCTGTTCTCTATTATTTTATCGTCGAAATTTAGAAATTTATCAGCTTATTTTATTAACGTAATTTTTATTACAAATATATAAATATATGAACCCAGAACAATCAACAAGTGGCGTCAAGGCATGGCAGTGGATCGTCGGCATCATCGTCGTTATTATTATCGTCATCCTCGGGTACTATCTTATGAAGAGTAACGGCAATTCATCGAATACTGCGCCTGTCGCTTCCACTACCGCACCCGCGGCTTCGACTGTCGCTTCGAACAATGGCATCGTCATCGCCGATCAATTTCCCGGCAATATCGTTTATGTTTCTTCAGTTCAGCTCGCCGCACCAGGCTTTGTTGTTATCAAGGCTGACAATAGTGGCACCCCCGGCGCCGTCATCGGCTCAAAAGCTTTTCCTGCAGGTATCAACCCAGGCCAGATCAACCTCACCAAGTCAATGGTTGACGGCGGTACCTACTACGCGGCTCTCTACGCCGACACGGCAAGCACCGGTGTCTTCAATGCGAGCGTTGACCAGCCTATCACTGACGCCAACGGCAATGCCATCATGAAGATATTCCATGCAAGTGCGAATATTCCGGAGACGAAGGGGTAAAATCTTCTGAAAGAAAAAAATAGATAGAGACGCCTTAAAGGGCGTTTTTATTTTGGAAATTGACTATATTTTGATATACTATACGTATGGCAGAAAGAAACAATGCAATTCCCGCTTCATATTTATTTTTAGAAAAAGAACGGTCTCTACTTAATACAATAAAGATATGGATGCTTCCAAAAGTCTAAAAAAAATCGTCACCCGTTTCGCCCCGTCGCCGACAGGCTTCATGCACATTGGCAGTGTTCGGACGGCACTTTTTGCGTGGCTGTGGGCGAGGAAAAATGGCGGCACATTTATCCTGCGCATCGAAGATACCGATAAAGAAAGGGAAGTAACAGGCTCTATCGAGCATATTCAAGAGTCACTCAAATGGCTCGGTCTCGAATGGGATTATGGTCCGGACAAGCCAGGCCCTTTTGGTCCTTCTGATTCGTGCATACAGTCGGAGCGGCTTGAGACGTATCGCGAATATGCTCACAAGCTCATCGCCAAGGGTTTGGCCTATCCCGATCCGTACAGCAAGGCGGAACTCGAGGTTTTCCGCAAGCAGGCCGACGCCGAGAAGCGCCCATTTCTCTATCGCAATCATCGTCCGCAGGTCGCTCTCGATGCTTCGCCCGAGCATCCAGCCGTTTGGGATGGCAAACAGCCGCTTCGCTTCAAGGTGCCCGAGATCAAACGCTTTCATTGGCACGACATCGTTCGCGGTGACCTCGAGGCCGGCGAAGAAGCCCTCGATGATTTTATTTTGATAAAGGATGACGGTTATCCGACGTACAATTTCGCTCACATCATTGACGACCATTATATGAGTGTGACGCATATTCTGCGCGGCGATGAATTTGTTTCGAGTACGCCGCGGTTTTTGAGTCTCTATCAAGCGCTCGACATGCCGCCGCCGGCTTTCGTCACTTTGCCACCAATCCTCCGCGATGATCGGACGAAAAAGCTCGGCAAAAGGGACGGTGCCAAGGATATCCTCGAATATCGTGCCGAAGGCTTTTTACCTGATGCTATGGTCAATTTTCTCGCTCTTATCGGCTGGAATCCGGGTAAGGACGCTAGTGGTGCTGAAAAAGAGGTCATGAGCCGCGATGAGCTTGTTCGGCTCTTTACCCTCGAAAAAATCCAGAAAGCCGGTGCTGTTTTTAATGAAGAAAAATTGCTGTGGATGAACAAACAGCATCTCGCTAAGCTTTCGGATGAGGAATTTACACTCAAGATGAAGGATTTCTTGCCAAAAGATTTTTCACCAAACATGGACATGCTTCCGCGCCTGATCCCGCTTATTCGCGAAAAAATTCATGTTTTCAATGAAATTCCAGCTCTATTCGCGCCGGAAGGGGAGTTATCATTTATTGATGGTCGGGTATTTTCGGACAGTTCAATTTCTAAAGAGTCGCTTATGTGGCGCGATGAGAAGGATATTTCGCAGACGAAAGTTCATTTGAAGTTTGTTATTGACACGCTCGGCCAGCTGTCCGAAAATTCCGGAGGCTCGACCGATAGTTTTACCGCCTCGACCGTCAAAGCCGCTATTTGGCCATACGCTGAGAAAATAGGGAAGGGAAACGTCCTGTGGCCCATGCGCTATTCCCTGTCGGGCAAAGAAAAATCGCCCGACCCCTTTATCATGGCTGGCATACTGGGTAAGGCTGAGACATTGCGTCGGTTGTCGCTTGCATTCAATATGCTATAATTTTAATAAGATTTCATGCGATATTGAAATAATTTTTATTTATTTTTTATGAACATACACAATTTTCAAAAAATTAAAAAGAATGATAATCGCGGCATCATTATGATCGTCATTATCATCGTCATCGCGCTCCTTATATTGAGCTATTACGGCTTCAATCTGCGTCAGACGATACAATCACCGACTACCCAGGACAACTTCTCCTACGCCTGGGGCGGCGTGACCTACGTGTGGGACAACTATCTAGAGACGCCGGTTGATTATTTCTACAATTTCTTCGTCAACGATATTTGGAAACCATCTATCATTGATATAGAGAACATCAATGCCAACCGTCTGCCGAACGCAGAGAACAACATCCCAGACCAATATCCGACGCCGCCAGCAACGCAGTAGTCTATTGTAGGGCGTGGCCGTATTACATATACCATCGGAAAAGATATATTGTACGACGCAGTATACTTCCGTAGAGTAAGCTTTCAGAAGCTCTTCCCTGTTTCCCTAACATAATTAATAATAAAAAAAGCGGCTCAAATTTAATTGAGTCGCAGATGATACTTTTATTTACCGCAGGATCGCTAATCCTGCCAAACCTCGGAAACGTCCGTCCGTCCTTCGTCACCTTTTCCATCCACATGCCAAGAGGACGATTGTCCATGCACTCGATGCCGACCAGGTATCTTCTGTCCGGCAATCGTCTTCAGTATGGAAACCAACAGCACAGACCTCATAGGCATAGTCGCGGACACCTTTCGTCGGATCATGTTTGTAGTGATAATAGAACTGGGGTAGGTAGTTGTCACCACTAACCCCATAAGATATGATTTATGGATG
>CAZQKU010000044.1:0-7028 GCA_964593965.1 uncultured Candidatus Saccharibacteria bacterium
GGGGAGGGGATTTGAGGTTTGCGACTTATTACTTATCTAATTATTTATCTTAATGGACAGGGCATACTCCTCGATTCCAAGCACTTTTTCTAAATGAGAATAAGAAGCATTTGTCTGACGAAAGTAGGCCATATTTTTGATACATTTTCGTTTTCATTCTCATTTAGAAAAAGTGCCCAAATAGGAGAGACCCAAACCAGCAGAAACTGAATCAAAACCCCATTTTTATTTATATAAATATCTGCTATCATTAACTTTATGTCCAAGTCCACAGATAAAAAAATTTTACTTTCCGGTGTCAAACCGACCGGCCGGCCGCATATCGGGAATTATTTCGGGGCGATGAAGCAATTCGTGGATTTGCAGAATGCGGATCTGCAGAACGCGGCTGGAACCGGCGGCGCTGATTACTCGTGTCTTTTCATGATTGCCGACTATCACGGCTTGAACTTTATTCAGAACGCCGCGGAAATGCGTCAGTTGACCCTCGATCTCGCTCTCGATTATCTCGCTATCGGCCTTGACCCGCAGAAGTCCGTCATTTTTAAACAAAGCGACGTTCCTGCCCACACCGAGCTGACGTGGATTTTCGACACTATTGTCACCATGCCGTATCTCATGCGCGCCCATGCTTACAAGGACGCTGAGGCTAAGGATAAAGAAATCAACGTCGGCACGATCAACTACCCTGTGCTCATGGCCGCGGACATTCTTCTCTATGATGCTGATGTCGTGCCAGTCGGTCAGGATCAGAAACAACATATTGAATACGCTCGCGATATCGCCGAGAAATTCAATCATATTTTTGGTAAAAAAAACGGGAATGGTGGCTCGACAGCAGACGCCGTGCCAACATTTAAACTACCCGAGCCGCTTATCATGAAAGACGTCGCCACCGTACCCGGCACTGATGGTCGCAAGATGAGCAAAAGCTACGGCAACACCATTCCGCTTTTTGCCAGTCGCGAGGAGATTGTCAAGGCTGTTATGAGTATTGTCACTGATTCCGGCGGTGCTGAAAGTGCCGCAGGTGGTAGTGGCGGCATCCCTACGAACGTCTATGCTATCCACAAACTTTTCAAAACGGAAAGCCAGCTCAAGCCTCTCTATGAGACCAATAAAGGCAAATACAAAACTCTCAAGGAAGCTCTTATCGAGGATATTGATGCATTTATAAAGCCTATGCGTGAAAGACGAGCGACGATTGCTCAAAATATGCCGGCAGTGGAAAAGATTCTCGCCGAAGGTGCACAAAAAGCTCAAGAAAAAGCACAAAAAAAACTCATCGAAGCAAAAAAAGCCGTCGGTGTACTCTCTGCTGTTATGGAGAGTGGCGGATGGGAGGAAGGATAAAAAATAACCTATCCTATAACTAACGGAACCGTGCATATACATTTTTATTTGATATACTATACGTAACATACCATTTATGTCTGAACGCATACCTGACGATATTAGGAAAATTATCTCTGATGCCATTCTCGCCCCTTCAGGAGAGAATTGTCAGCCGTGGAAATTCATCCTGCGGCCCGACGCGGCCCATGGTGCACACATCATCGATCTCATGCTCCTGCCCGATCGCGACCAATCGCTCTACAGCTGGGAACAGCGGGCATCGTACATGGCGAACGGAGCCCTTTTGGAAAATATGAGTATATCGGCGCGCGAGCGAGGTTTTGAGCCGAAGATTGTCATTTTTCCGGATACGGATAATAAAGATTGGGTCGCGCGAATTGAGCTTATTAAAACTGTTCCGACACATTCATCAAATTTATCAAAGTCACCAAAGTCGCCAAAAAATCCCCTATACTCCTTCATCGCCGAGCGCTCCACCAATCGTAAGAAATACGACACCATCATTCTCGAGGTGGTACAGAAACAAGCGCTTCTCGATTGTTCGGATCTGGGTTCTAGTTCGAACGACGATCCGTCATCTACCGGCAAAATCTCCGTCCTCTTCACCGAAGACAGCGAGAAGATGAAATCGCTCGCGCGCGCCGGCAGTGTCAACGAAAGCGTCATGATGAGCAACCAGTACATCCATCAGTTTTTCTTCAGCCATATCAACTGGACGAAAGAGGAGGATGATGAGACCAAAATCGGCTTTTTCATCGACACGCTGGAACTGCCGCCGCCAGCACTTGCCGGCTTCAAGCTGTTCAAGCATTGGCCACTGACCAATCTCCTCAATAAAATTGGCCTGTCAAAAATGGTCGGCAAGCAGAACGCGCAGATATACGCCGCTTCATCCGGCATCGGCATCATCACCGTTCCCGACCTTTCCGCCGAAACGTTCGTGCGGGCTGGTCGGGTGCTTGAACGGCTCTGGCTTACCACGACATCGCTCGGTCTGTCGCTTCAGCCACTTTCAGGTCTCTTATTTTTCATGTACCGCATCATGGCCAATGACACCGAGCGCTTCTCGCCGGCACAGGTGGAAGCGATCAAGGACGCGTATGAGAATATTCGCGGGATTTTTGGGCTTGCAGGTAGTGCGGCAGAAAGTGGCGACAAACCTATCGTTGCCTTTATGTTCCGTATCGGTCACGGTGGCAAGCCGACGGCTCGGTCGGCGAGGTTCTCGGTGGATGAGGTGGTGGAGATTAAAGATTAAATAAAAACAATGGAAATAAAATCTACCCTCACCAATCGTTCCGGCCAAGTTCTTGACGTTATATACCGCGATCTCGACAGTCTTGCCGAGCTTGATGCTGTCGGCAAGACCAAAAATGTTTCCGGGGTTCACGGCTTTTGCTTTTATGGGGAAAAAATGGTCATCGTTTACGCAGAGGCAAAAGGCTATTGGGGTCACCCGGGCGGCGGAGTCGAGCCGGGCGAAAGCATCGAGCAAGCGCTCATCCGCGAGGTCAAAGAAGAGACGAATATGCGGGTGGTCAGTCAGCACATCATCGGTTATCAGGAGATCTTTGAGCCGGATGTGTCGGACTCGTCTGGTGCGCCCGGTAGTGTCAATGCTATGAGAATTGTCACTCAAACCCGCTCGCTCTGCATCGTCGAGCCATACGGCCCTTTTGTGCTTGATCCCGATGGTGATGTCACAGAAATCAAGCTCATAGATCCGGCGGAGCTCACTCACTATGTTGATTGGGGTAAAATCGGAGAGCATATTTTGCAAAGGGCACTCGAATTAAAGAAGGGAATATAGATGTCTAGTCTGTGTAAATAAAGAAGTAAATAAAAAAAGCGGAATCCGTAGACTCCGCTGTGTGTAAGTGTTTTTCTGGTCAAGCCATAATGACTTGATTGTGAACCAAACGCTGATAGTACTCGTTCGACTGGAGGAGCTCCTCGTGGGAACCTTGGCCGACAAGCTTACCTTCGTCAAAGACGAAGATCTTTTCGGCGTCCTTCACGGTGGCGAGACGATGAGCGATGATGATCGTCGTCTTTCCGGCCGATGCCTCGCGGATGCTTTCGCGTATCCGCGACTCATTCTCCGTGTCGAGACTTGATGTCGCCTCGTCGAAGATGAGTATTGTCGGATTTTTGATGAGCGCTCGGGCTATACCGACACGTTGCCGTTGACCGCCGGAGAGCTTGATGCCACGTTCGCCGATCATTGTTTCCCAGCCTTTCTCCAATTTGTTAGAGAATTCTGAGACACGCGAGAGCTTGGCGACACGGTCGAGTTCTTCGGCTGTGACTTTCCCGGCTGATCTATTCATGCCGAATGTGACATTATAGCGCATCGTCCCATCAAATAGGGCGACATCTTGCGGTACGAGTCCGACATTTCGGCGAAGCTCTCGATAATCGAGCATCCGAATATCCACACCATCAACAAGCACATGTCCGCCCTGCGGATCAAATGCCCGGAGGATGAGACCAACAAGTGTTGATTTTCCCGCTCCCGATCTGCCGACAAACGCGTAACGTTTGCCTTCATCGAGAATAAACGAGACATCCTTCAATGCTGGAATCTCCGCTGATTCGATCGCTTTTTCCACTCCTGTTTCTTCTTCAACATCATCATTCAACATGTCCTTGTCGGTACGCGAACGATAGGTGAAGCTGACATGCCGGAATTCGATGCGTCCTTGCAAGTATTCGATGGGAACTGGCTTGATCGGCATGACGATGTCCGGCTCGTAGTCGAGGAAGCGGAAGTACTTGATCGTCGGACCGATGTTCTTTGCCAGATTGCGCTGGATGTGGCTGATGTTCGTAAGGGTGCCTAAGGCGGACATGATCCACCATGAGGTTGTCACGAACATACCCGTCGTCATCTTGCCGTTGAAGGCGAGATAACCGCTTACTGCCATGCATGAGGCCTGGAAAAGCCAGATCGTCCCTTGACCGATGTAGAACCAGTTGATGTATGAGATCCACATGGGTATACCCTCGGTGCCTTGACGGGCATTTTCTGCATCGCATTCAGCTTTGACTCTCTCCTCCTGTGCATTGACATACACGACCTCGGCATTGCTGATGACTTCACCGTGTTTTTTGCCGATTTGATTTGACAGCGTGTCGAGCGAACGAATTCGCGGGACAAATCTACTGTTGTAATAGATCGTGTACGTGACAAAGATGACAATAGCGATGAGAGCGCATAAGCCGACTTGCCATGCATTGATAAACAGCAGGGCTGTTGGCAAGAGGATCATGAGCATTGTTGGTACGAGCTCATAGACTCCTTGATAGATGATGCCGGAGACCGCCGCTTCGCCTTTTCTGATGACGTCTTTCTTGATAATCGAATGCCCGAGATGGTGTTGTCCCATCGATATACTGAAGAATTTTTCCATCGAAATCCGCGACATGTGCCGCGAGAGATCGTATTCAAGCTTCTGTATCTCAAACCACTCTTTCCCGTAGAAGACGACGGCACGGCTCATAGCCAGTCCGAGCCACGTCAGCACTGCGACCGTGAAGAGGTGTGCGTCATGGCTGGTGACAGCCGTAACGATACGCCCCAAGAGGATCGGCATAGCCGAAGCGATTGACTGCCACACCAGCATGATTGTCAGGCTGGTGAGGATGTACCGATGGTATGGGGAACAAAGCGCCCATACGCGCCCTAGATATTTCAGTTTTTTCACACGTCAAAGATCTTTTTCTGAAGTTTATATTGTTTTTTCCACCAACGCATAAGCGTGAGGAAACCATAAATATGTTAGCATATTATATATAGTAAGTCAAATGTACACAAAATAGATTTAATGTTGTTATTTGACTTTATATTATAGGTGTGCTAGGCTACTAAAAGAAAACCACTGTGGCGAAGAGTCCAGTGCGTTGAACATAAAAATAAAAAAAGAAAGTGAATTGGTTATGTTACTACTTGCCATCGTTTGTCCGCCTGTGTACTTCCTCTGCGCCAAAAAATGGGGAATGTTTTTCATCACCGCTGTCATGGCTCTCATTGGCCTTGGCACAATCTTCCTCATCTTTCCCTTCCTGATTCTTTGGTTGATCGCCATGTTCATGGCGGTATATCACTGGAAGCAACAGCGCTTGACCAAGCTCATGAATGAGCACGCCGAGAAGATTGGCCAATCTGTTGCCGCTAACCTCAAACAGGCGAATGGGTAACAACCCTACCAGTCATCTTTCAGTTAAATCTCTGAGACCATATTTTGGCCCCAGAGATTTTTTTTATGGCTGGATGCCCGCCACCCACTTTTTTGCTATATTATTCCCATGTCCTGCCGCCTTTCAGAGATACATAGCGCCATAGCCAAGCTTGAATCCTTCAAGTCCGACTCGCGTTATGGCTATGCCGGCAACCCCGACATGCTCTACGCCATCGAAGAAAATCTGCTCTTTCTCAAGGCCATCCGTAGTTTGCCGCGTTACTTCACATGGCTTGTCGGCAGGGTACGGCATATTGACGGCACACGGCTGAAAGAGCTGACGGATTTTGCGGTGCCTGAGTGGGATGTTGCGATGCATAGCCGGCTCATGGAAATTGAAAGAAATAAACGTATAAAACTTGGTGCACCGCTTCGAAACAACATAACGACCAATCTTTTTCTTTTCCTCTGAAGATAAGAGCTATGCGTGCGGAATGATGAAACAAGTATAGCATGGGGTGTACGTACTGAAATATATGACGTGGGGGATTTGTTGATAACTTTTAGCGAAGGATTTGACAGATTAATATCAAATGCTATGCTGTACTCTAGGATAGAACATCGAGAACAACAATTGAGTTTTTGGTGGTATCTATCTGTAAAAAAAGTAATCAATGAACGCAACTACAGTCAGTATTCCCTTGAAAGATGATGACTTTCAAGTTTCAGGTTGGTGCGGAAATCGGCCCAAATGTGTCCAAGTCGCAATCAAACCCGAAGGGGTGGCGGTCCGCGACAGCAAGGATGGATCCAAGACGACGCTGACCTTTACCCATGATGAATGGGATGCCTTTGTCAAAGGCGTTAAGGACGGCCAATTCAATCCGTTGACATAAGCCGCTCATCCCGGCGATCAAGGGGGAAACAAATTGTTTCCCCCTTTTATTTAATAAAAACAATGAAGAAAATTATCTACATAATTCCCGGACAGGGAGAAAATTGTACGCTTGCTCGGTATAAAGCGCTTGCCAAAGTTTTGGTAAAAAAAGGATACAACGTCAAGAAAATAAATCCGGACTGGTATCGACCACTTTTCGAGCAAATCTTCCCGGTAGAAAAAGATGCCGTCATTTTAGGCTTCTCTTTCGGAGCGGTTTTCGCCTATCTTCTTGCTAAAAAATACCCATGCAGAAAAGTTATTTTTGCTTCACTTTCTCCACTCCATACGTTTTCTCGGGAGAGTCTCATACAAGATATGCGACCATACATGGCAGAAACTCTCGCACACGAAATTGCTATAGATTTCAAGCATATAAAAATTCAGCTTATAAGTCTCAAAGTGCCTTATATTTGTCTCGCTGGCCAGTATGAAAAAGGTATCGCGGCAGATTTTCTCGTACCGAAAAGTGGACATCGCATCACCCCTGCATATATTAAATGTATTGAAAAGTTGGTTTAAAATCCTTGAGGAAAGTTTCTCCATAATGATAT
>CAZQKU010000045.1:0-7025 GCA_964593965.1 uncultured Candidatus Saccharibacteria bacterium
TATCGTACTGGACATTTTCCCCGGGCCGAATGGTGTCAGTCGGCTGACTGCCGAGATCCACTCTCCGCGTCGGTGGTTGGTTCTTCCAATCACCACCAGCCGCGTATACCTGCTGTTGGGAGTCACCTCCCGCAGTAGATACAGTGTTGACGTTGGCACCCGGACTATTTTCGACGTTCACCTGTGTGACGTTGAAGATCGTCGGAACCGGGGGGGTAGCTGGAACTGCCGCTACTGGCACTTGGGGTGGCGTTGGCGGAGGCACCTGTGTGGGCGTCTGAGTGACTGGTCCGGGGATACCCCGTCCACCACTTGTTGTTTGCTTTTTATCTCGCAAGCTGAGCCAAAGGCACAGCAGGATCAACGCGATGGACATTAGAGCCGTCCACACCCATGTCGGGATTGGTCGCAGAATTCTTCTGCGTACTGATGGTGGCACCGATTTACGAGACGCCCGTGTGGGTTTGTTCGCCGCACCCGCAAGACGGGATCCCGTTCCCGTGATTTGTACGCGCCGGGTTTTGATTCTAACCGTACCCACGGGCTGTGTCTGTGTGGGCTTTTGCGGTTCAGATGCAGGCGTAGGAGGTACTGCTGATGATGTATTTTCAAGCATAATTAACCTTATAATTGCTATTTTTTTTGTTTTTTGTTGTTAAAATACTCTGTGTACCATTGTACTACTATTTATATATTAAGTCAAGCATCTGTGATTCGTAATTAGATGATTAGACAGTGTTGATTTTAGTATAGTTTCATGTACACTTCTTCCCATGGAAGCCATCCTTCTTTCCGTTGCCACTTTTTTATCCACCTATTTTGGCGGTCTTTTTTCCATTAAAAATAAGGACAGACTACATAAGATCATGGGCTTCACCGCCGGTGTACTTATCGGCGTGGTTTTTTTTGATATTTTTCCGGAAATCATTAATTTAATCAAAGAAAATAATTTTAGCGTCACCGGTGCCATGGTCGCCCTTGTTCTCGGTTTCCTCATTTTTCATATTTTGGAAAAAACCATTCTCATCCACCATTCGCACGAGGACGAATACGCCGAGCACAGCCATGCAGGTCAGCGGGACACTGCCTCGACAGCCAACATTACCGCCACCGCTTTTACCGCCGACCGCAACAAACACCCTCACGTCGGCATCGCATCTGGCCTAGCTCTAGCAGGACACAGTTTCATGGATGGCGTGGGTATCGGTCTCGGTTTCCAAGTCAGTCCATCGGTCGGCCTTCTCGTGGCTATCGCCGTCATCGCCCATGACTTTACCGACGGTATGAACACCGTCACTCTTGTTCTGTCGCACGGCAACAGTACATCCCGCGCCCGCGCCTTCCTCCTTCTTGACGCTCTAACGCCGGTTCTTGGTGTAGCTTCGACTCTACTTTTCCACTTGCCGGAAAGTTTCCTCGTTCTATATCTCGGTTTTTTCGCTGGTTTTTTGCTCTACATCGGGGCGAGTGACATTTTACCCGAGGCGCATAGCAAGCACAGCTCGTTCGGCACGATCGGATTGACGATAGCGGGACTTGTTCTTATCTTTATTGTTACAAGGTTTGCATAGAGTCATCAGTATTGACACAGCATGATATATGCGGTAGTTTTATCATAGAAGGAGAACCGTACATTGAATACTACAAATTTAGAAAACAGTACCAGCAGTGTTACCACCAATTATTTCCAAGGCTCTCATGCTATCGCCGACTTTCTCAATCCAGCCTGTCGTGGGCCTCTGCCGACTGTCGAACTACCCGATCCGATTTTGAACCCGTTTTTTGACGACAACGACAGCCCTAACAGAGTGCGCATCTTCGGTTGTCTGGGCTACAAGTGTCCGCTTCTCCATATCAAAGGTGATGCGGTATACAACATGATTGCGAGAGCACAAGAACGTGGTCTTCTCAAGGGCGTCCATACTATCGTCGAGAACAGCTCCGGCAACACTGGAGCGGCCCTCGGCGTCTTGGCTCCGCTTTTCGGCATTAATCACATCAAAGCCATTCTGCCGTGGGATCGGGCACCGGGTAAAGGTGAGATACTCAGACTGTTGTCGGTTGAGGAAACGCTCGTCAAGAAAAACGGCATCGGACAGGCGCAGGAAATGGGGAAAATGGAAGGGTATATCAATCTTAACCAATATGCCAATCCCGATAATCCTGCCGCCTTCGCCGCGCATTTGGCTCCGAACATCTGGAAACAGACTGGCGGTACTCTGACAGTCTTGACCGCGGCGCTCGGTACAACAGGCACGGTCATTGGTTGCAGTGATTTCTTCAGATCACAGCAATCGGAACGTCCAAATGGTGAGAAAGTCTTCATCATCGGCGTCAATGTCGCCCCCGGCGATGCTGTACCCGGCGCTCGTACTCTCGAGCGTCTCAAGGAAATCACCCTTCCATGGAAACCGGCTATTGATGCTCGGATGGAAACCAACTCGAGGGAGTCATACGAGATGAGCCTTCGACTGATGGAGAGGGGATTTTTCGCCGGGCCAAGCTCGGGCTTGGCTTTGGTCGGCTTGCACAAATTTCTCAAGGTTTGGCTTGCCAAAGAAGGAAATTTCTCCGGTTTGTGCAACAAAGCCGGTGAAGTGGTGGCGGTAGTGATCTTTCCCGACACCTTTTTGCCATATGCGGAGAAATATTCAGTTCCCATGAACCCTGGAGATTTCGGAGCTGGCAGGGAGGGGATAGGTGAGGGAATATAGAGGGCATATAACCCGATCAGCACAGTCTTAGCACAGCGTCTTTTGAAATATAAGGGCGCTTTTTTATTTCTTTTGCACAATAAGACATGATACAGACATGCTATAAACAGAATACAAAAGTGCCTGACAAAACTGAAAAATGTGGTAGGATAGTGGTATGGAAAAAGAAATTATTCAAAAAGATAAAAGTGTGCATGTTCGCACCTATATAAAAGACCTGCCAGCCAATATCGGCAAAGAAGTGACCGTGCAAGGCTGGGTTGATGGTCGCCGCGACCACGGCAAGCTTATTTTCATTGATGTGCGCGATGTAGAAAGCGGAAAAGCAGCAAAGGTGCAGATGGTGGCTTTGCCGAACCATGCCGAGGCTCATACCGCCGCTCAAACCCTTCGCGCTGAATGGGTCATTAAGGTCAAAGGCAAAGTCAATGCTCGACCGGAAAAAATGGTCAGTAAGAATAAGGACGATCCGAACGGCGCCATCGAAATAGAAATAACCGACATTCGCGTTCTGTCTGCGGCCAAGGAATTGCCCTTTGAGAAAAATGCTCCGCTCAACATGGACACCTATCTTGACCATTTACCGCTGACCCTCCGCTCTGACCGAAGCCGGGCTATTTTCAAAGTGCAGGCTACTATCATCGGTGCTTTCCGGGAATTTCTCGACAGCCAAGGTTTTACCGAATTCCAATCGCCGAAACTTATCGGCGAGGATGCCGAAGGTGGGGCAAACTCTTTTGATGTGGAATATTTTGGTCACAAAGCTCATCTCGGTCAAAGCCCTCAGCTCTACAAGCAAATCATGGCCGGCGTTTTCGAGCGGGTCTATGCGACAGGCAACGTTTATCGCGCCGAGAAGCACAGCACGACACGGCATATCAACGAGTACACCAGTCTCGACATCGAAATGGCTTTTATCAAAGACCATACCGATGTCATGGAAATGGAGACGCGATTTCTGGCACATATTATGAAGCGATTGGAAGAGAAATGCGCGGCGGAATTCGCTCTTTTTGCTTACGCCGAATCAGCGACTGGTGGAAACGGCGCGAAAGTGGGTACAGTTGCCGGCATTCCAAAAGTGCCCAAAGTCATTCCTTCAATGAAACTTCGTGAAGCGCAAGCTATCATCAAAAAAGAATTTGGTCAGGACTGCTCAAATGAACCCGACCTCGAACCACAGCACGAACGATGGCTATGCGAATATGCGGCCGCCAAACTCGATTCCGATTTCATTTTCATCACTCATTTTCCTATCAGCAAAAGGCCGTTCTATACCTACGAAGATGAAGCCGACCCCGGCTATGCCAAAGGCGGCGACTTGCTTTTCCGCGGGGTAGAGATTACGACGCTTGCTCAGCGTATCCATGACTACGATACTCTCGTGGCATCGCTTGTGAAGAAAGGCCTCGACCCCGAGAAATTCCGCTTCTACCTCCAAGCCTTCAAATACGGCATGCCACCACATGGCGGCCTCGGTTTCGGTCTCGAACGCTTCACTGCCAAGCTCCTCGGTCTTGATAATGTCAAGGAAGCGACCCTCTTTCCGCGCGATATCAATAGGATTGACAATCTTCTTTCACAGTAGTATCCTTTAATTGGACGAGATGATTCTTTGCATTTCATTTCGGTTCCTCCGGCGCCGGACTGTTGAGTGCATCAACGGTTCCGGCGCTTTCTGCTATAATAAGTCCATGCCATTCATCGTCAAACAAGAACATTTCGAAGGGCCGCTCGACCTGCTCTTGACCTTGATCGAGAAACGCAAACTTTTTGTCAACGATATCGCACTAGCCAAAGTGACCGATGATTTCATCGAGCATATCCGCCGGTTTGACAACGGTTCTGGACATTTTCCTATCGCCGATAGCGCCAATTTTATTCTTATCGCTTCGACACTTCTTCTCATCAAGTCGAAATCGCTTTTGCCTGCCCTCGACCTGACGAGCGAAGAAGAGCAAAGCATGCATGATCTCGAAACGCGGCTGAAGATCTACAAAGAAATCAAAGAGGCCAGCGTCGGTGTGCGGGCACTGTTCGGCAAGGAAATAATTTTTCAGCCTTCGCAATCGGGTTTACGATCGAGCTCAGGTGTGCGTTCGTCCGTGCCTGTTTTTTCTCCCGATTCGTCTATGACTATCAGTTCTATTGTCGCCGCCATTGGCAATCTCATTCGCGCTTTACCGAAAAAAGAAATCCTGCCGAAGGCGCTCGTGCAGAAAGTCATCAGCCTCGAAGAAATGATTACGCATCTAACCGAGCGGGTAACGAAGAGCCTCAAGATGAGTTTCCGCGAGTTTGCCAAGAATAATTCAAAAAATGGAACAAATAACAAAGTCAACATTATCGTCAGCTTCCTAGCTATGCTCGAGCTTGTCAAGCAAGGTGTCATCAGGGTGACACAGGAACGGCCAGGTGATGATATTAATATGGAGACCGAAACGATGGCTGTGCCGCAATACGGGTAAAAAGTTGAAAACTAGAGCTTTTTTGTCTCGCACACCCCTAACCCGGTACCTCTTTTCTAGGCACTTTTTCTAAATGAGAATGAAAGCGATTTTTTATCAAAAATATGGCTAACTTTCGTCAACATAAAGCTTCTTATTCTCATTTAGAAAAAGTGACAAAAAAGACGAGGGGATGGGGCTTTTTTGAGCTAGAGCATCGCTGATATGTTATAATTAAACCATGAATTTGGATGCTCAAATAGAAGCGGTGCTTTTTTGGAAAGCCGAGCCGGTTTCGGTCAAAAAATTGGCGGAAATTTTTGGAAAAGAGGAGAAAAAAGTCAGTGAAGCGGAAATCCGCGAAGCGATCGCGGTGTTAAAAAATAATTTAAAAAATCGCGGTCTTACTCTCCTCGAGCTCGATAATACTGTTTCTCTCGGCACGGCGCGCGAGATGTCGCCCTTGATCGAGAAATTAACCAAAGAAGAACTTGTCCGTGATCTCGGTAAGGCAGGGCTCGAGACCATTTCCATCGTCCTCTATCAAGGGCCGATTACTCGGGCGGAAATTGACTATATTCGCGGGGTTAATTCGCAGTTCATCCTGCGCAACCTGCTCATCCGCGGGCTTGTGGAAAAGGTCGAAAATCCAGCCGACCGTCGCTCATTTCTCTATAAGCCGACCATGGATTTGTTCGCGCATCTTGGCGTTTCGGCTATTACCGATTTGCCCGATTATGAAAATGTCCGGAAAAATATATCTGCTTTCAAAGCGGCCGCGGCTGACGAAGATGACATAGAAAAAAGTGAAGAAAGCCAAAATTGACAAACTATTCCTGACGTCGGTCTTAGCCCTTTCTATCGGCGGTTTTTTCATTTTCTCATCGGCGTCACTGGGGCTACTCGCCACGGGCGGGGCACTTTTCGGCTCGGTAACGTTGACCCAGTTTGCCAGTCTCGTCTTAGGTCTCATCGCTTTTTATATCGTTTCGCGCATACCGTATAAGTTCTGGAGAAAATATGCCCTCGCGGTGCTCGTTGTCGCTATCCTCATCAACTGCCTTCTTTTTATCCACAGCTTGACACTTGTTTCCGGTGGGGCAGGGAGGTGGGTCAATTTGCGCTTCATCACCTTCCAGCCATCGGAGTTCCTCAAAATCGCCTTCATTATTTATTTTGCCGCATGGCTGGCGCATGTCAAAGACGGCGCGGCCACCTTTCGGCGCGGCATTCTGCCGTTTCTCGTTCTCGTCGGCATCCTCGGCGGCCTCCTCCTCGCCCAATCCGACACCTTCACCCTCATCGTCATCATCGTCACCGGCCTCGGCATGCTCGTGGCCGCCGGTGCCCGCTGGACACATCTGCTCATGCTCGTCCTTGTGGCATTGCTTGCCGTCGGAATCGTAGCCTACGTCCGGCCGTATGCCCGCCAGCGCATCATGACCTACCTCAATCCCGCCGCAGACCCGCTCGGCTCCGGCTATCAGATCCAACAATCGCTCATCGCCATCGGCTCCGGCGGCATCACCGGCCGCGGCTACGGCCAAAGCATCCAGAAATTCGGCTATCTACCCGAGCCCACCGGTGACTCCATTTTCGCCGTTGAAGCGGAAGAGTTCGGTTTTGTCGGTTCGCTTGTGCTCATTTTCCTTTTTTTGCTGTTCGTTTTCCGTTCCTTCAAGATCGCCACCCGTGCGCCTGACAGCTTCGCTCGCCTCGCCACGCTCGGCATCGGCATGCTCGTCATCATCGAATCCTTCGTCAACATTTCCGCCATGCTCGGCCTCATTCCGCTCACCGGCAAGCCGCTCCTTTTCGTCAGCCACGGCGGCACCGCCCTCATCATCATCCTCGCCGCGGTGGG
>CAZQKU010000046.1:0-6930 GCA_964593965.1 uncultured Candidatus Saccharibacteria bacterium
TTTTCCTCGGCGGCAAAAAGATCGGCAACGGCGTAAATGGATAAATCTCCTGCTTCCAAAGACATATGTGGTTTATAATTCACTGATTTCACAAAATCTTTCTTATCCACCTGCTTTTCTTGGGTCGTTTCTACGAAGTTCATGATATGTCTGACGATATCTTGAAAATCAGGGTCCATAGTATTGTTCACATTAAAATGTGAACATGTTTCAGTCACAATATGAGGGGTTAGGAACATCTTTTTCCAGTCGGTTTTTATAAGATCCAACAGATTTATTATTCTCTCATATTCTTTTTTCCATCCGTCGGTATCGGTACTTCCCCTCTGCGTTCGAATAATACCTTTCATCAATTCTAAGATAATGCACGTATCGACAATAACTCCGTTTTTTAAAAAAGGAGCAATTTTTCTGTCGTAATTTTGAAGTGAAAATAATTGTGCCATACGATATATGCGGCACTATTCAGTACCTTTTATTCTTCCTGCTTTTGAATATTATATTTTCCTTCAATCGCACTATGATCGCCGTCCAATTTTTCTATGGTGACGGTATTAGCTTTGAGATCGACGGACGCTTTAAATCGCGAAGCTTTGGTGCTTCCAAGCGTCTCAAAGAAAGAACAAACGATGTCCCATTTCTTCGATTCTTCGGTGGGACTTCCGTTTGTCGGTTTGAGTTCTTCAATGGAAAATTTGAGCAGACCAAGTCCGCCTCCCTGTACCGATTCGAACACGGATCGAGCCAATTCGATTGCTTTGATTGATGCGGATTTTGCGGCCATAGTGATATTTTGTGAGATGAATATATCTTGAACGACAACCATATCATAGCATGCCCCGTCCAAGCAAACTTTTCGTTTCCTCCCATATTTCTGGATAAACTCTGGATAAGCTGTGATTAAAGAAGCTGATTTTTTGAGAATTTCTTTATTATTAATTTAGCGCTAATGTATCACCCTACAACCTGCAATTCTACCTGCAATCCCCGCCCCATTGACCAACATGACCAACAAAAAAATTGCCCCCTACCTGGGAAGCGGCTTTGCGAAAGAGCTGGCCTTTCGCCATTGGCACGATGATGATACGGCTTCCACAGGAGCAGGGACAAAGCCGCGAGTCTACTACCTCCCCGCCCACGATCTCCATTCTGATTCTTCAATGCCGGACTGGCGGATCATGGTCTTCATGGTAAGCGGAGGGTATGAGCCTGAGCTGATATAATTCACATTGACCACCTTGTCGCCATTTCTCCAAAACTCGTGCGAGCTCGACGTCTGATAATCCATGACAAAATCATGCTCTTTCAGAAACTGTTTGATGTCTTTGTACTGCCAATTTCTGATTCCCCGTGGCATATATCGCAGTCATGTTTAGAAAGTTAATAATTAGACCAAAATCGCCCGCTGTGGATTGTAATAGGTGGATATGCGTGTCTGTTGGTGCGTGGCGCTTCTTTTATTCTTCCCGTCGATTTTTTCCCAGAATTCCCGCGGAGCTGGCCTGTTAAGGAGCGAGTCCGAGAGATTGGAATTCTTGACGTAATTCAAATAGTCCATGGCGAGCTTTGTTATCATGTCGCGTACTTCCGGATATGACGCCCCCTCGTATATCAAATCAAAGGTGAGACACACGCCGACAAAATGATCGTCCTCCTGGAAAATAGTAAAATCGACGACACCATTTTCCTTGTCATTATGGACGTTCAGAGAGGTATGCACTTGTTCTAAAGGTTTGATTTTCATGGGATGAATGATATCAACAAAATGTCAAAAAGTCAATGAGGAGTCTTGGTGAATTCCCCAAAAAGACCGATTGAAATTTCTTTATCTGCCGGCAGATTTTGTAAACGCGCCACTACCAACTCGATGATTTCTTGTTCTTTCTTTTTTTTCATGTCCATAACGCAGGGTCAGTATATCATGGGCTAGCGACGTAACTGCAACATTTGACGTGCATACATCAGCACAATTACTGCGATTTTTTTATTTTTTCTTTATTTTTAGAATACGGCGGGAGGCGACTGAAACTCCACCAGAACACGCTTTTCCCTACCCCACCACCTCCAACTTCGGCCAGATTTCCAGCCAGCGTTTGCGCGAGACGCGGAGGGCGAAGGAGGCATAGTCCGGGGAGCGTTCGTTCTTGCGGATTCTGCCATGCACGAGATCGCTCACGCCGTGCGGAGCGTGGAGGCGAAGCGCGCCACGGGCGTCCCGCGACACGGCGATGCACGTCGCCGTTTCCACCCAGTCGGCGAGGGCGTCCGTCGCGGAGGCGTAGGGTCCGCGGTTGTGCCAGGCGTGCGTGTAGGATTGGTTCACAATCTCCCAGGAGATGCCGGTTTTCTCGGTCATCTCCCTCGACAATGCTTCATCGGCGGCCTCGGCTGCCGCGTCGGCACGGGCCAGATCAAAATAGATGAGGTCAATGTCGGACGTCGGAACATGGTCGCGGTCGTAGCCGTGAATATGATCCCAGACTTTGTTCCTGACGAAACCGGCGCCGATCATCCAGTCCGGCAGGTTATGCTCCGCGGCAACGTGCGCGGCCAGGTCAATGACATGCATCATCCAGGAGTCGGCGGAGATGAGGGAGAGGATGTCGGATTCGGACATGGTAGGAATCATAGAACGATTTTATCATATCAATCGGCTCCATAAAACCTATTTCAACCGGATACTCATAAGCTTTTTCGACCTTATGCAAGATAATGGACATGCCGCCTATTGTATGATATCCTAGGAATTAGGTACATTAGGTAAACTCACAACAAAAGAAAGGTCTTTGTATGGACGGGAAGACAATATTTTTTATAATCGTCGGTGCTGTCGTACTAGCATGGCTCGTCTGGGTCGCGGTGAGTGTCTATAAGGACATTCGCCAACACGGATTGGACTGGAGTATATTCAGAGAACCAGACAAAAAATAAGCCGCTATTTGAGATGTTACATCGAATAAGCGGCTTTTATTATCTCATTATTATCGTCACACCTCCTTCGCTCCTTTCTTATATAACGTCAGCGGCAGACTTGGCAGTGCGGTAGAAATAGGGGTGATGAACTTCCATGCGGCCATGACTTCATCGGTCGAAGTGAAGAGGGTCTGATCGCCGATGATGGCATCATACAGAACACGCTCATACGCGTCCGGCAAGATTGCAATTGACGGAGAATCTGCATATTTGAATTTGAGAACTTTCGGCACGGCCTCCATGGAGAAGCCGGGCGTCTTGACCCAGAAGCGGATCTTGATACCTTCATCCGGCTGAATGCGGAAGGTCAGGATATTTTGATCGGCCGAATGGGTATTTTTAAAATAGATATCAATCTCTGATTTCGTCTCAGCCAAACATTTGCCGCTTTCGAGAAAGAATGGCACACCTTTCCAGCGGCTGTCGGCAATATGCGTTTCCAAACGGAAATAGGTTTCCGTCTGGGAAACGGCATTGACCCCCCGCTCGCCGATATAACCTTCGTATTGACCGCGATAACCGAATTTGAGGACGTCTTTATTGCTCATGCTTTTCAAAGCGCGAAGAATTTTGGCCCGTTCTGTGCGGATGTCCGTGGCGGTGAACGATTTCGGTCGCTTCATGGCAATAAGCGCCAATATCTGCAAAATATGATTTTGGCCGACATCTTTAAGGGCGCCGATTGAATCATAAAATTCCCCGCGACCTTCAATACCTTCTTTTTCTAAAAGTTTAATATGCACCTTATCAATATATGTGCCATTCCACAGCGGCTCAAAAAGAGCGTTGGCGAAACGGAAGGTCAAGATATTTTGTAAAGCCTCTTTGGCCAAATAATGATCAATGCGAAAAATCTGCTCTTCGCTGAAAAGATCCCCCAGCTTCTTGTCGAGTTTCTTGGCGGTGGCAATGTCACTGCCGAATGGTTTCTCCACAAGCACCCGTGTCCAACCCTGATCACCGCCACACGGTATAGTCAAGCCCGATTCAGACAAACGATCGAGAATCGTTTCATAGAAATGCGGCGGCACTGCCAGATGGAAAATTTTATTCGAGCATTGATGAAACGTATCATCAATACTTTTCAATCTCGTGGCCAAAGCGGTGTATGATCCGTCGCTTTCAAAATTGCCTTCCTGATAAACAATATGATCAAGAAAATGTTTGATTTCTTCTTCGTGATACTGACCAGACTCAACATCCATGGTCTCCCTGACGTACTGACGGAAATCATCGCGGCTCAAATGCCTTCGCGAGAAACCGACGATAGAAAATTTAGTCGGAAGCTGTTTTTTGACATAGAGACCAAGCAATGCCGGCAAAAGCTTGCTTTGGGCGAGATCACCAGTGACTCCAAAAATAATAAAGATGGTCGGGTTCATAAAAAGTACCGTAAGCTTAGCACAAACATCGCCATTTCTAAAAATCCTCGCCCCATTTTTCCCATTTTGGATAAATGACCCCGGCTATAAAGACGCACGGCAAGATGAATACAGCCGAGATGACCCAGATGACAAAGCGAAGGAATTTCATAAAAAGTAGAATACATAGTACAGAAAAAAATGAGAAAAGCAATATTGACGGCGACAACAATCAATTTGATGATATACTATGTGCATGAATATCGCTATCTTCTCCGATAATTTCTATCCGGAAATTTCCGGCATCAGCGATTCTATTATTCTCAGCGGCAAGGAGCTTTCGCGGCGCGGGCATAATGTCATATTCGTTGCTCCGCGATATTCCAAGAAAGACTATGCTTTAGCGGGAAAAATATCAGCAGAAACCCCTAATGAAAAAGATATTATTCGTTTGCCGGCCATCCATTATCCGAGCTCACCCACCGGCCAATCGCGCATTGCTTTCCCCATTCTCACATCGCTGGCCGCTCTGAAAAAATTCAAGCCGGACATTATTCATAGCCAGTCAGCTTTCGGTGCCGGTCTCGAAGCCCTGTTCATCTCGCGATTGCTCAACATACCTTTGGTTGGCACCAATCACACTCCCATTGCCGAATTTCTGCCACCCATTCTGCCACCTTTCTGGCATCACCGGATGAAATCGTGGCTCGTGGAAATCGTCGTACGTTATACTTCCTGGTACTACAATCGTTGTGTCTTCGTCAGCGCGCCATGTAACGCTCTCCTCGATGATATGGCCAAACACGACTTTCACCGTAAAGACATTCCAAATAGAGCCGTGTCCAATCCAATCGATCTGACCACATTTCTCAAGGTACCTGATCAATCAAAAGATTCGCTTAAAAAGCGTTTCGGTTTTTCTCCTCATACCGTTCTCTACACCGGTCGGCTGGCACCGGAAAAAGGCGTTGACATTGTTATGCGAGCTGTGGCTCTCGCTCGTCACGATATTCCCGACATCATGTTTGTCGCCACTGGTCACGGTAACGCTCTCAATGATCTCCGTCAGTTGGCTCTAAAACTCGGCATCGCCGATCAGGTGAAATTTCTCGGCTTCGTCGCTGACGATACCTACCCTCTTATCTATCGAGCCAGTGACATTTTCGCCATCATGAGCACCGCCGAAACTCAAAGTCTTTCATTAATGTACGCTATGGCCGTGGGTATGCCGGTCATCGGTGCGCGGGCATGGGGTTTGCCGGAATACATTAATGAGGTACGCGATGGTCATGGTGGCTATACGAAAAACGGCGACGGTTTTATTCTTGAACCGGGCGATTCGGAAGGTTTGGCAAAAATCCTCGTCGAACTTTTTAAAAATCACGCCCGCATGACTGAGCTTGGTCGAAACGGTGCCATCGCCGCACAGAGATTCTTACCAGCCACCATCGCCGACATTTGGGAAAATATTTTTAAAAAATTTTAGCGAATATCCGTATAGTCTTTGGTGTACGGCTTCTTGAACAAGACTTCTGAAATAAAATTGAGAACATAGATGCGGGCAGTACTCAATGTTCCCTGTCCTTTCAGCCGACGACCAGACGTCGGCATGTAGAGCTTCAAAGTAAACTTGACTTTACCGTGCTCTTTGGCACGACGGGCAATGTTCGTATCTTCACCGTAGAAAGCGATAGAGGTGTCAAAGCCAGACATGCGCTCAAGAACACTCTTTCTGATAATAAAATTGCCGCCGACAAGCATATAGCGGGTAATGAAGTAGGACGGTATACCCAATATCCACCAATACAATTTGACGCCTATCTTGTGATGTGCTGGAAGATCGTAGTAATAATACGGCCCGCTCAAAGCGGCGAGGTCTGGATTTTTTGAAAATTCTTTTTCTACAACGTCGAACCAATAGTCAGGCATACGGGTATCGGCATCAATGTACGCAAGAATATCGCCGGTCGCCTCATCGAGCCCGCGCTGACGAGCTCGGGTCAAACCTTTCTTCGGCTCATGCACCACTTTGACGCCGGGAAACGACGAGGCTATAGCGTGAGTATTATCGGAGCTGGCATTGTTGACGACGATAATTTCATGGAAACGACTGTGACCGGAGGCAGTGCGGGAATGTTTTATGGCATGTTCGAGACAGGAACCGATGTACTTTTCTTCATTGTAGGCGGGAATGATGAGGCTGATTTTAGGAGAAAATGGAGAAAAGTCTTTCTTGGTCATGGAGAAAATTATATAAGATTTTTACTTCAATCGCAAGAAAAAAGCCGCCTTGACAGCAGCTCTTCTCTATAGATAGCTATTACAATTTATTCATAAAATACTACTTCTTACTCACCTCACAGCCACACGAGCATGTGCCATTCGGCTCTTTGTGCTCATGCTTGCATTCGGAACAAATCTTTGGGTCAGCCATAGATATCAATTAATTAACGTACGTTATTTGATAATGCTATCGACCGTTATATTACATCACAGAGCGGGGAAAATTTCATACACAGATTTCACAGACGGATATATACATATACAAAAAAAAGACCCCCTATGCACGTGTGCAGTGGGATCTGAAAGTAAAGAC
>CAZQKU010000047.1:0-6905 GCA_964593965.1 uncultured Candidatus Saccharibacteria bacterium
AAAATAAGGTAATCTCTATCCACCTCGGCTTCTAGAGGTTTATTCGTAAACCAGCACTATATATTGCTTAAAAGTGCTTAACATTTCTTAAATCTACAAAAAATGGCTAAAAAAATAACCAAAAAACTGAAACTGCAAATCGCCGGCGGCAAGGCTAATCCGGCTCCTCCGGTCGGTCCTGCGCTCGGCCAGGCTGGCATCAACATCGGCGACTTCGTCAAGAAATTCAACGATGCCACCAAGGACAAGATGGGCGAGATCGTGCCCGTCGAAATCACCGTCTTTGATGACCGATCATATACTTTTATTTTGAAAACTCCTCCCGCAACGTCGCTTATCCTGAAAGCCATCGGCAAAGAAAAAGGTTCCGGCAAGCCGAATACCGCCAAAGTCGGCACCATTACCAAAGCCCAAATCCGCGCCATCGCTGAGAAAAAACTGCCGGACTTGAATGCCAACGACATCGAAGCGGCTATGAAAATCATTGCTGGCTCGGCACGATCAATGGGGGTAGAAGTCAAATAAAATCACTTGCCGAACAATTGGCTGTGCGTGCCAATTCTGATGAGAAGATAGCTCTGCTCGCCCCTTTTTCCATAGACGAGGCGCCAGTCACCCGTACTATTGATGCTGTGATAACCCTCGTACTCATACTGCAGTTTGTGATTGTTCAAAATGGGGTCGAATTCGTCCGCGACAAAAATCCGCAAGCGTTCGTCAGTCTTGTTTTTTAACTTATTGGACAGCTTGCGATAGTCCTTTTTAAATTGAGAGGAGCGGCTGAACATAGGGCATCGTTTTTATGAGCGCAATTCTTTGATAAGTTCGCGAGCAGTGCGGACTGGCTTTGGGATACTGCCGCGGGCAAATTCCGCTTCGGCTTCATGTATCGAGGCGATCAATGCCGGTGTTGGTCGATATTCGGAAGAGAGCGTCACTTCCTTGGTGCGGACAAACTGCATGAGGAAGCTGTTGATGAGTGTGCCCAAGGGAAGGCCGATTTCTTGAGCGGCATTTTGGGCGGCATTCTTCAAACTTTTATCGGTCTTGATGGTGATGAGTGTTTTTGTATTCATATACCAAAGTATATACTTTGGTATAAAACTGTCAAGCTTTGCTTCAGTCTTCTCCGAAGCGATGATCCACCCATTTATTCAGCTTGCACATTTTCTTAAATAACGTTATAACATAGCAAGAAAGGAGGCTCTATGACATTAACCAAGGCCTTGCGGGAGTTTGCTTCTGTTATTCCTACGCGAGATCCGAAGGCTGTTATGCCTCGGCGGGACATTGTCCGAATGTTGGACGATCACCATGTCTCCCGACAGTCCTGGGGCACCGGTACGGCGAGGACGCTTGATGACTTGTTTGAATACCACGAAAATGAACGTCTCTATTTTCGGAATGGAAATAACGGAGACAATGGAAATGGTCACGGTAACGGCAATGGTTCTTCTGCCGGACTGATCATTGATGTTCATTCGGTTGTCGTTCTTGTGTACCATCGATTCCGTCGGAAATGGTTGGAATTATTCGAAGACCGCCAGGTTTTCAAGAATGGAGACGTGCTTCGAAGGAGTAACTTCAACGGTATCGCTGAGACGATGCGAAGGACTGGAACGAGACGTCGTGAGGCTATGCGATGTTTGAAAGAAGAGCTCGGTTTTGGCGATCCGTCAAAATATGAACTCTCCGATCATTGTCGCATTGAAGACCGCGAATTAGGTCCGTCAGAAAAGTGGCCGGGACTTTTGGCGGTATACCATAGACACATCTTTGAATCTGTCATCTCTCGCACGTTGTTTCGTCCCGACGGATACGTCGAGATCGAGAAGAAGGATGGCCGTAAGATTTATTTCGAATGGCGTCCGCGGGCTCAGCTACAGCTTTCGATTTGAGTTATAATCAAATTCAGTCCAGTCGCAGGGGAAACTCTGCGACTTTTATTTTACTTTGTACTCAAGGAGAATCGTCCCTGTCGGCGTAGTTTGTGATGATATGAGTTCCAAACTTCGTCCGTCACTTGCTTTTTTTTCACCAAGTGAATCGTTGAAAATATTCATGCCTTTACCGAAAAGTATCGGCTCGATGGTCAGATAAAGAGAATTCACCAGTCCCGTTTTCATAAAAGTGGTATATATCTGCGAGCCGCCGCAAATAGCCACTTCCTTGAAACCGCGTCTCTCGAGACTTTCGATCAAATCTTTCGGGTCTGCCGAAGTTATTTCGAGATTTTCCATCTTTTCAGATTTCATTTTTTCATTAAAATCTGTATCGTTAGAATAGACGATATTGAGTCGGTCTTTCAGAGGTTTCGACAGAGTGCGAAATGTATTCAACCCCATGACGATCACGCCGGCGCGCTTCGTCAACTCAACAAAGCGTTTCTTATCCTCTTTGCTCGTCCAGATTGCCGGATGATGACTATCTCGAGCGATGAAACCGTCAGCTGAAATGGCAGTGATGATGAAGACATTCATGGTTTGAAATGCGTATTAGCTTATAATGTTAGTCGAGTTTATATTTTTCCTTCAACTCTTTTATTTTTCCGGACATGATGAGATGCGCCTCGTCTTTCTTTTCTTTTTGCACGCCATCGATAATATCTTTTTTGTGGTACTTGCTTTTTTTTGGTTCAATGGATTTGTCCAATTCTTCAAAGACAATTTGACAGAGGCGTTCGCCGGGAAAGAGACGGATAATTTGCGATTGAGTATTATTTCGTATAGGCAGAATCAATTGTCCTTCATAGCCGGAGTCAACGATGCCGGTTAGATCAAGTGAAAGTCCCTTTCTGTTGGTCGAAGAACGAGGGTAGAGCACACCCATGAGATTCTTGGGAATTTTCAAAGACTCGAGAGTAGAGACGAGGACACATTCTTGTGGCAGAAGATCGAAATATTGGCTGGCTTCAAGCTCTATGACATCAAAAGAATCAGTGTTTTGTTTGTCGAAATGGGTGATATCGAGGGATTCTCTGCCACGGGTGGTCAATTTCCATGT
The DNA here is from genome assembly GCA_964593965.1 of uncultured Candidatus Saccharibacteria bacterium. GTDB lineage: Bacteria > Patescibacteriota > Minisyncoccia > Phycocordibacterales > PALSA-1337 > PALSA-1337. Next base: position 3,004 of record CAZQKU010000047.1, read on the forward strand.
TTTGTGGATGAGAAAAGTGAAGCCGAGGCGAAGATCCACCGAGTGGTCCTGTAATTGGAAGGAATCAATCGGCGGCTTAAAGCCGATTTCTCCGGCTTTTATTTTTTCGAGGATTTTTTGTTTGGTGATGACGGACATTTTTTATGCTCTTATGATACCGCTTTTAAGCTAAAGCACAATCTTCAAGCCTTTGATCGGCTCGAGCGGTATGTATTGTGCCGCTAGATTCTCAACCACCTGTTCGACGAGCTTATGATCTTTTTTCTCCGCACGGTCGAAGGCGTTTTTTGGCAGAGTCAGCACAATTTTCTTGTGATCATTTTTGCGTCGGATGATTTCTCGCGCACCTTCATAGTGAATATCATAAATATGGGCATTTGAAATAGAATGTGAATATATTCCCGGACGTACGCCGAGCTTTTGAGCGAGCATGCATTGAAGAAAAGCAAAACCGGCGACGTCGGAAGGGAAGCCGAGCATGACATCATTTGAGCGGATGATGTTGTGCAGATGGAGTCTGCCGCCGACGATGTTCACGGTGAATGTATACGGGCATGGTACATTTTTTTTCTTGACGAGCGATAGGCCGTCGTTTGACGGATCCCAGGTGACGACGACAGCATGACGGGAACTCGGTTCTTTTTTCAAAAGGTCAATGAGGAGCTTGATCTGGTCGCGACCGAAATGCTTTCGCCAGCGATAACCGTACGCCACCGTGACGACATCATTTGGATTGGTAAACTCGTCCCAAATTTTCGTAAAGTCGCGCAAGAAATCTTCGGGTTTGCGCACACCGGCAAGAAACCACACTTGCTCGGCGACGAACATCTTGATCGGTATTTTCCGCAGAGTAAGCAAAGGAAAACCGTCCTTTTCTATGTCGAGCGAAAAATGCGCGCCGAGAATGGTCTTCGTCTCATGGCCGGTACGTTCGCTTTTTTCAGCGATGCCTTCTTCCATGATCCTTTTTACCAGATCTTGGTATATCTGATCGAATTTGGTCATAATGGTTTAATTATATATAATAAGCAGATACTTACAATCATTTAAAGATCCTTTCATTTTTCTTTATTTCCCGTGAATCAATCATACCCATATCTTCCGGAAGGAAGAACATTCATATATGTGCCCGAATCAAACCCTTTCATGGCTGAAGCGAAAAGGGTTATGCTTGGCTATTCTACCGATAAGGTTCATCCTACCGGCGCCGTTGTTGTCAAAGATGGGAAGATTATTGGATCGGCAGCTAATCAATCTGCTTTACGAAACAAATATCTACTCGATTTTCATAAGAAATATTTTTGCGTGCGAAGATTTTTCAAGATAAAATCGGGAGAGAAATATTGGCTTTGCCCCGGCTGTGCTTCGCACCGCATGCATGCTGAACCGCGATCTATTAATGACGCTAGAGAGAAATATGGCACATCAGCCGTCAAAGGTGCTGATATCTATCTCTGGGGGCATTGGTGGTGTTGTAAACCTTGCTGGGATTCGATGATTAAATCCGGCATAAAGAATGTCTATCTTGTCGAAAACGCCACTGATTTATTTAAGGGTCTAAGGGAAAAGCCGATCAATATCAACGATAAAAAAGGCACATGAAAAATAAAAAATCAAAACTAAGACCAAAGTCAGTGACGAAAGTTAAACCAAAATTCATCGCCATCGAAGGTGGTGAAGGGTCGGGAAAAACATCGCTTATCTTACTGCTCAAGGATGTATTTGACAATCCGCATTTTCCTTTCATTACCACCCGTGAACCGGGTGGATCGCCGTATGCCGAAGTTATCAGGAATACTGCACTCAAAGATCCTTTAGCCGGTGGAGCATTACCTGAAACGATGCTGTGTCTTATGTTTGCTTCACGATACGACCATGTAAAGAACACTGTTGTACCAGCTCTGGAGTCCGGTATTTCCGTTATCACTGACCGATTTGATGCTTCGTCCTATGCCTATAATGTTTCAGCTCAATCGGGCGGTAGTCTGGCGGAGGTCTTTTGGCACATGCACAGGCGTCTTATCAGGGTTCCGGATCTTTACATATATATAGATGTTACATCCGAAGAAGGTCTTCGTCGCGCCCATTCTCGCAATCAATCACTACTTGACGGTAACCATTTCGATGATAGGGAAGTTGATTTTCACAACTTAGTGCGGGCGGGCTATCGTCAATTTTTTAAAGAAAAATCCATCCGAAGCATTATCATTGATGGTAACAAACCTTTCGATCAGGTTAAAGAAGAATTCATTTCTTTGATCAAAAAGGAATTACAGAAAAAATAAAACAACGGCATCGTTCAATGCCGTTGTCGAGAGGCTAAAAAATAAAATATATTTGATTTATTGAACGTTGCCTTCGACGATTATGAGACGCGGACCGAACTTGTCTGCCTCTCTGAAGGATGGCGGATGAGGATTCTGACCATGGTCTTGTTTGGAAGCATTCATCCCAAGATCACCCTGATTGGGAGATGACGCCGCTTGCATGTCTGCGGTGGTGGTATAGTCGCCATATCCTCTTCCACTGCATGGTGCCGGTATGTAATTATCTTTCGGCTGTCCAGTTGATTCTCTCGCACTCATATTTTTTTATTTCGATATTTTTTTGTGAATATTTGTGGTGGAACTGCCCGCATTGACTATATCATAATGCCTCTTTTACATGCAATAGTATTGGTGTTAGAATTGCCGAATAAAGGCCACATAAGCATCACACAACCAAAACCGCCATGAAAGACCTCCAGATAAAAAAACTCATCGCCCTCGAAACCGCCCGCCAAAAGAACGTCATCAACCTCATTCCCTCGGAGAATTATGCTTCGGCGGACGTCTTCGAAGCACTTGGCTCTATTTTTGATAATAAATACGCCGAAGGCTATCCGGGCAAGCGCTATTATGGCGGCAATCCTTTCACCGACAAGCTTGAACTGCTTTGTCAAGATCGGGCGAGGAAGGCTTTTTGGCTCGACAAAAGCCGCGGAGCGGGAGGTTATGGTCCTGCCGAAAAATGGCATGTCAACGTCCAGCCACATTCTGGCTCGCCGGCGAATCTCGCGGTCTATCTCGCTCTGGTGCCGCTCGGTGGCAAAATCATGGGTATGACTCTCACGGCTGGTGGACATCTTTCGCATGGACAGAAAGTATCGCTCACGGGGAAGGTGTGGACGCAGGTTTCCTACGGTGTGGACGCCAAGACTGAGATGCTTGATTATGCGGCGATAAAAGCACAAGCTTTGCGTGAGAAACCAGCGCTCATCGTTGCCGGCTTTACCGCTTATCCGCGAATGATTGATTTCAAAAAATTCCGTGATATCGCCGATGCCTGCGGGGCATTTCTTATGGTTGATATGTCACATTTTGCCGGGCTCGTAGCAGGTGGTGTCTACAATTCTCCTTTTGAATACGCTGATGTGGTGACGACGACGACGCACAAAACTTTGCGCGGGCCGCGAAGCGCCATTATTTTTTGTCGGACTGATAAGACTCGGGAAATCGTCAGTGCTGGTGAAAAGGGAAAAACCGGCGAAAAAAAGTCTGTCCCCATTTCAACTCTCATTGACAAAGCCGTTTTTCCCGGCCTTCAAGGCGGTCCACACATGGGTCAGATAGCGGCGGTAGCGGTGGCACTCAAGGAGGCTTCCACTCCCGCTTTTAAAAAATATGCCAAACAAGTGGTGAAGAATGCCGCCGCTTTTGCCGACGAACTAACGCGTCTCGGCTGGAGGGTCGTCTCTGGTGGCACCGATTCGCATCTGCTTCTCGTGGATACGTGGATGGGTGGCAAAAAAGGAAACGTCGCGGGGACGGTAAACAGCGCAGGAGCCGGCGCGGTGTCCGGCAAAGATGCCGAAGCCCGTCTCGAAAAAGCCGGTATCATTTGCAACAAGAACACCATTCCCG
>CAZQKU010000048.1:0-6521 GCA_964593965.1 uncultured Candidatus Saccharibacteria bacterium
CCGCCTTCACAAAATTCCTCTCAACCACCTCCCAATTGACATTCGCTACGAAATCCTCGACATACTGCTTTTTACCCGACGGCTGATAGTCGGCGACGAATGAGTGTTCCCACATGTCGATACCCATGACGAGGGCGCAATCCTGGAGCTGGCCGACGTGCTGTTCGTCCACCCATGTCGTGAGAAGGAGCTTCGACGCGCGATCATAATAAAGCATTGCCCAGCCGACGCCGCGGGTCATGGCGATCATTTTGAAATAGACGAGCCAGCCTTCGAAGGTGCCCCCTTCGGCTTCGATGGTTGCCCGCAGGGTAGAGCCGGTAGTGAGCGGTTTTGGTCCGCCTTCAAGCGAGGAAAAATAAACCTCGTGATTCCTCATACCATCAAATTCAAAGCCAAAGCGGCGTTGAAGCTCAGCAATAGCGTAGCCATTTTTTTCGACGCCGTCGGGCTGTTGGATAAGTTCGCCGATTTTCTCAAAGATGAGATTGGCATTTTTGACGTAGCCGGTATAGAGCTTGAGGTGCTCTTCGGTGGTTTTTTTGGAAATGCCTTTTAGTTCGGGAATATTAAATTTTTTTTCTTCGAATTTTTTCATAATTTTATGATATTTATTTTATTTTTTTAGCGTTCTTTTTAATATTACTTTATTATTTCTTTATAATTATTTTAAACTTTTTTACATGATTCTTTATCGCCGATATGTATGATGAACTCATGCAATCAAAGACGAAGAATCAGGCGAAATCTTTCAACAAACATTCGACCGCATATAGTATAGCATTATGTTTCGGCGTTATCCTGCTTTCGGCTGGAAGCTGGCTTTTTGCCTACGTTTGGCATTGGCAGAATCGGTCGCATGTCCTCGAAATATATTGCTTTAAACCTGACAGTGGCTCGACCGCCACCGAGATAGCTATTTTTATCCGCACGCCGGAAGGGAAGACAGCGCTTATTGATGGCGGCAAAAGCGATGCTATCATCCACGATCTGACCTCGGTTATGCCATTTTATGACCGTACTATTGATACACTCATTCTGACCAATGACGATGATAGTCACGCGACGGGGCTCGTTGCGGTGCTTGGGCGTTACCATGTCGGGCAGGTTTATGAGATGGCTGTGCCGGCTACTTCGAGTTCTGCATATACTGAATTTGAAAATATTTTGGCACACAGTTTAGCAAAAAATGCTATTCATGAAGAAGTAGGGGAAGGCGACACTATGAATATCGGCGAATTTTCGGCAAAAGTTATTTTTCCGCCGGCTTTGTCCACTGTATCCACAGCATCCACCACCGATTTCAAGTTTTCGAAAACGAATGCACCGACGCTCGCCTTTTCACTTACGTATGGCTCGACGACTTTATTTTTCGGCGGTCTTATCACTAAGATAGAACAGAAATATATCGCCGCGACGATGGCGAGCTCGTCGAACGTTTCATCCTCTACAATCTTGATTTTGCCTAAGGGTGAAAATATTTCAGCCGTTGATGAAGGATTCTTTAGCGCACTTCATCCCAATATTGTCGTCATATCGAGAAAGCCGAGGTCGGTTACCGTAAAGTCTGACACAGCTATGCCAGCTGTAGTTATCGCTACGACAACTAAAACCGGTAAAATAAAAAAGCAGTCGAAGCCCCCAAAGCCGCCGTTTGACATTTCTACTATGCCAGACATTTCTATTACTAATCTCGCTATAGACGGCGATGTAGAATTTATTTCAGATGGCTCGACTTTTATCGAGAAAAATATCTGATACGTTTTTTGAATCTTTTTAATTTAAATATTACTCCTATGGGTAAGCACTTGAATGGGCACTTTTTCTAAATGAGAATAGAAGAGGCCTGACTAACGAAAGTTAGCCATATTTTTGGTAAAAAAGTGTTTTCATTCTCATTTAGAAAAAGTCCTCGAAAATGAGGTCGGAACGGGGTATGTCCGGTATCTATGTTCAGCTTATATAAGTCCCGCCTTCTTGAGCACCGCGTATGCGCCGCGCTTCTGAATCGTCTTGAGCGAGCGAGTAGAAATAGTCAGAGTGATAGTCTTTTTGAGTTCGGGAACATAAATCTTCTTTTTCTGAAGATTGGGATATTTGCGGTTCATGCCCGTAGGATTGAACTGGGTAGCACGAGTGCGGTTTGAGTACCCGCCGCCCATGATGGAACCTCGTTTTGATATTGCGCAGACTTTGGCCATGTGATTACAATTGATTATCTATGAAATATATAAAGTAAATGTAGAAAACATGCTATCATATAAATAAAAGACATGCAAACCACCTACATCCTCCAAACGCCGCCACTCATTTTCGCCTTGATCGTGCTCATTTTTTCTATTATCATTCACGAGATTTCGCATGGGTATGTGGCGGATATGCTCGGTGATCCGACAGCGCGGCTGGCAGGCAGATTGACGCTCAATCCTCTGAAACATATTGACCCGATCGGTTCCATCATCGTGCCGATCATCACTTCGCTTGGCGGCTTCACCTTCGGCTGGGCCAAGCCGGTGCCGTTCAATCCGTTCAATCTGAAGAACCGTCGCTCGGGCGAGCTCGTGATCGCCCTGGCTGGGCCGGCCTCAAACCTCTTCATCGCTTTTGTTTTTGGTCTTATTATCCGTTACGGCGCAAACCTCGGCACCACAAACTTTGCCGCCACTTTCCTTCAACTCTGTGCCTACATCGTTCTCATCAACGTGGCTCTCGCCACTTTCAACCTCATTCCCATTCCGCCACTCGACGGCTCGAAGATTATCTTCGCCGCTTTTCCGCCGACGCCGAAATGGATGCGCATTCGTGCCTCGATTGAACATTATTCGATATGGCTTGTCCTTATTGTTGTCATATTCCTCTGGCAATTCATCGTGCCAGTTATTCCGATATTGTTTAAAGTTTTTACGGGGATTTCGTTTTGATGAGAATGAAGACTATTACATGAAGACTATTGCTATTTGATAAATACTGGGGTATTGTTTTCTTTAGAGCTGTTCTATTCTGAACGGCAGAAAATGGAGGTTATAATGAAATCGTTCCTTAACATCAAAAACAGTAAAGCGGCTACCATACTGCTTTTATTCGGTGGTCTGACCTGGCCAATTTTTGGACAGACGGACCTTTCATATAGTGGGGTTATCAGTCTCATCGGTACATTCGAAAGTCAGTGGAAAAATAATGCCCCTCAAACGGACAACGTCATGCTCGGCAATATCTTTCAGGGTATGATCGCAAACAATAGCGCTGAAGATTCCGAAGGGCTGAAAAAGAGACTGGTCGGAAGTCTCAGCACCGCAAAGATGAAAGCTCAAGGTACGGCAGTGGGTGATACGAACGAAGCCCAACTTCTGGCTCTCATGTATTACACGGAGCAAAGTGTCGTGCCTGCTTTCATCGAAGACACGACCTTACGAGGTCGGGTCGGGAAAAATGGGGCGGCTATCTTGAAAGCACAGGATGGTTTCTGGAAGACTGCCACTATTACCAACTGCATTGACGCCCTTGAAGCGTATCCACCCGAGACGGCGGCCGGGCTAGTGAAAGTCATCGCCACGACGTGGTATCAAGGGGCGGCGAAAATCTACGAAGATACCGATACATCATGGGCTTCGGAAAGTCTCTGGCAGATATACGACGACATACGGACGGTGGAGCTTGCACGACATTCGCTGGCGGTGAAATTATTAGCCAACGAAGGGTTGGTCACTCTACCGACAGTCACCTATGCCGACTTCGCGTACAGTGGTTGGCCATCCATACCGATTACTATTCCTCCCGCAGTATGGACAGGTGCGGATCTTGCTGACCTGGTGCGACTCTTGGGAAACCCGTACTACAAGCTCGCCGCCCAAAAGCAGTTGGTCAACATGATTCCGGGTATTGTATTCATACAATAGCCTTGGGAGAGCTTTGGAAGTTTTAAGCATCGTGGAGATTTTCCATGATGCTTTTTTATTGTTCTTTTATTTATAGCCGACCCGACCTTCTATTGCGATCGGAGTTAGAGTACAATAAAACAAGATGGTCTTTTTATTTTATCCATTATCTCTATGATGACTCAACCGAATCCTTCCAATCCTTCCAATCCTTCCAATCCTTCCAATCCTTCCAATCCTTCCGATCCTTCCGCCGAGATTGTTCTCGGTATGAAAACATTTGTCGTATCCACTGCACAGTCTGCTGTGCGAGGTACGATTCATTGCACACTTCTTTTCGGTGATCTTCCGAAGAAGGTGGCGTTTAGTTCTCGGCGTCATGTTAATCCTGCTCACCAGGGAGAAGTTGAAGCGGGTCTTCGGGTATTGGCTCAATCTGTCGCCGAAAGATTACAATGGCCGGATGGTCAGAACAAAAGGGAACGTATAACTCTGACAAACGGCATACCATCGGAAGATGTCGAATGTTGGCAGATAACGGCTGATACGAAACTCGATGAACGTCAGTTGGATTTCTTTCTTCAGAATCTGCACCAATGTCTTGGCATGCCGGACCAAAATGTTGTCTTGTCTCTGGCTTTGGTCAAATGGGTGGGGGCGATGGTGTCGTCAAGAGCCAGATAAGTACAAGAATAGATACAAAAATCACGGAGCCGCAGTTGGCTCCTTTTTATTTCCTCATATTTCTTTTTTTGCTTTTTTCTGGCCGGTATAGTATAGTGCTGTGACATTGCAGAATCTGGCGTAACCCGTTTTGCAAAGCATTATTAAAAAATAAGGGTGAGTAATCCGAAGTGGCATCGAACACCATACATGGTGTTCGACATCTCAAACCGCTTCGGGTGAAAAAATCAGCCTTATTAAATCAAACCCTATGCCCACCATCAATCAACTGGTTCGTAAGAATCGCACGCGCTGGACGCGCAAGTCAAAGTCAGTCGCTCTGACCAAGAGCTTCAATTCGATCAAGAACCGACCGAACTTTTTCCCATCGCCCTTCAAGCGCGGTGTCTGCATTAAGGTCACGACCAAGACGCCGAAAAAGCCGAACTCCGCCATCCGTAAAATCGCCCGCGTTCGCTTGACGAACGGCATGGAAGTGACGGCCTATATTCCCGGCGAAGGACACACTTTGCAGGAGCACTCGGTGGTTTTGCTTCGTGGCGGTCGCGTCAAGGACGTCGGACTCCGCTACTCGGTCGTGCGCGGCGTGCTCGATTGTGTCGGCGTGGAAAAGAGACGAAAAGGTCGCAGTCAATACGGTAATAAACGGCCGAAGGCGGGCAAAGCGTCGGCCGCGGCGACAGCGTAAGTGGGGTAGATGTGGCAACATCGCCAGCCTTTCTCATTCTAAAAATTTTAAAATCAAAATAAAACCATGCGAAGAAAAATAAAAAATCGAAATATCGTCACCGCCGACCCGACCTACCAGTCCGAGAAGGTGTCGAAGCTTGTAAATTACATCATGGAATGCGGTAAGAAAAACACCGCTCGCACTGCCGTCTACAAATGCTTCGACCTCATCAAGGAAAAAGCCAAAGTTGCCGACCCGATGGAAATTTTCGAAGCGGCGCTTAAGAACACCGCTCCCCAAATGGAAGTCCGTTCGCGTCGGGTCGGTGGTGCCAACTATCAGGTGCCCCGCGAAGTCCGTCCCGAGCGCAGTCAGGCTCTTTCGATGAAATGGATCGTCCTCGCCGCCCGCTCAAAAAAGGGCGCGCCTATCCATGTCAAGCTCGCCGATGAAATCATTCTCGCTTCAAAGAATGAAGGTGAAGCTGTCAAGAAACGCGAGAATACTCACAAGATGGCAGAGTCGAACAAGGCGTTTGCGCACTTTGCGTGGTAACCGAGCACCACTTTTTTGAAAAAGTGGTGCTCGGTAGTTATCCCCACGGAATAAAATTTTGATAAAGTTTTTGTGGTTTTTGATCTTGCATTCTAAGCAGTAACCGATACTATTATTTCATTATTACTAGCCTAATTTTGTCTATCTCCGTAGACATGTAATGAAATAAAAATATGATATATAATGAAACGATGAAAGTTAAAAAACTGACATTAAATGTAACATTTGAAGAGACAAAGGGTGATGCTGTCGTGGCAGTTGTTCCATCCTTGCCCGGTTGTACGGCTTCTGGAAAAGACATACATGAAACTCGAAGAAAGATCTCATCTGCTATTGAAAGTCGTATTATTTCTTTAGAAAAATCAGCGATTTATAAGAAAAAAAAAGATTGGTTTGTCGGCTGGATTGATGAAGTACCCGGTGCGAATACGCAAGGCAAGACTCTTGCTGAAGCTCGTAAAAATATGCGGGAGGCTTTACTGCTTGTTCTTGGAGCGAGTATGAGTCCTTTATCCGCTGGGCAGAAATTCACTCAAGAATTACTCAAAATAACCGTCCCTGCCTAAATGAAAAGGAGGGATTTCATACAACACCTCACACAGCACGATTGTGTGCTCTTGAGGGAAGGTTCGCGACATTCAATATTCAGGAATATTTCCAATGGAAAAGTATCGGCCGTTCCACGACACAACGAGATAAGCGATTTTTTGGTAAGGAAGATTTGTCGGGATCTTGGT
>CAZQKU010000049.1:0-6481 GCA_964593965.1 uncultured Candidatus Saccharibacteria bacterium
GATTTCGTAGCGAATGTCAATTGGGAGGTGGTTGAGAGGAATTTTGTGAAGGCGGCAAAATAGAGAAGAAATAAAAAAACAGCTTAAAAATAAGTCTAAAGAAAAACCGCCGATCACCACAAATGTGTGAGGCGGTTTTTCTTTGTTGTGATGGTTCGTTATACGATCTGCATCGCGGCAAAGCAAGTTTTGGTAACTTCATCCAGAAGTCTAGCAAAAATAATTTTTTTGTCAAATACAAATAATATTACATAACATTTTTTGTTATTTGCTAGAGCCGACGGAGGGAATCGAACCCTCTCAGCAAAGTTACCAAAACTTGCTGTGCTTCCAAGCCGCCGGCTTGTTCTCTTGCGAGAACTCAATGACTGTAGCAAAGCACCGTTCAAATCTCCGTAAAGAAAAGTTAAAATTTTGATAAAATCCGTAGTTCAAAAACATTTTTCTATACATGTAAATACAACCGCATACCCGCAATACGTCATCCACATCATCCATGCCGGGAAATTTCGCACTTCAAAGACCGCGAACGGAATACCGGCGAAAAATTGGACGATGAAAAGTTGATACGATAGGAGCGCGTATGCCACGGCGGTCGTGGCGAGAGAAAGATAGGAAAAAATGGTTCCAGCGGATATGGAGATTAAAAAACCCGATAAAAACCCCGTCATGCCGCACGCCGTCACCGCCACCATGGTCACCGGAATAAGTGGCAAGACGAGCAAGTTCGCAAAGACACCGACAAGCGATGCATCCCCCATCATATAGAGAAGCAACGGCGCCACCGAAATCTGGGTAGCGAGGGTGGAGGTGATGAGACTTCTGATACCGAAACGTTCGGGAAAAAGTCGCGGCCAGCGGGCGAGGGTCGCTTCGATATGCCTGCCGAAGAGGATAAGGCCGAGGGTTGAAATAAAAGAAACTTGAAATGACGCATCGTACGGCACGATGTAAGGATTTTGTAAAACCATAAGATAAGCTACGAGCAGAAGGGCGCGGAGAGCATTGTAATCACGATAGAAAAGTTGGGCGATGATAGCAACGAGCGCCATAGCGCAGGCGCGTACGACCGTCGCTTTGCCGCCGACCAAAATACCAAAAAGTATGATACCGACGGCGCTCGAGATGAGACTCGGCGTCCGCGGCAGAAACGACAAGAGACTGCGGACGGAAGCAGCGATGATGTTGATGCTGTAGCCGGAAAGAATGACGATATGGATGAGACCGCTTCGGCGGAAATCGTCGAGGAGACTTTTACCGAGAGCGCTTTTCTCGCCGACGACGAGACCGCCAGCAAGTGACGCTTGCGGATCACCGAGCGAGCGGCGGATGTTTTGCAGGAAGGCGTCTTTGAAGCGGAAGAGGGTGGTGTAGATCGGGTTGCCGACACCACCAATGCCGCTTATCGCGACAGTCTCACCGATAGTAACTTTATTCTCAATGGAAATCGCCGGATTTTTCAAAATATATAAAATGCCGTCTTTGGAAAGATAATGGATATAATCGAAAGTGCGACTGTCGCCGATAGAGTCGGTATTGCTGTCGTCAGCGCCAGCGGCAGTAACGCTACCGGAGTTGTCCGAAAAGTTCCGAGGCTCGGTAAGTTTACCCGTAAGCTCGATCTTGTCGCCATAAACGTAACGTGGATAGAGTTTCGCATTGACGAGAATTCGAGTGGCGAGAGGAGTAGTTGTCGTACCCGACGATATGTCGCTCACCGATTCCGTCCAAACAGTGAAGCTCTGCGTCGCCCCTTTTATTTCTGGATCGCTGTCAATGAAACCGCTGACCGTGGCTTTTTCATACATAAAATGAGAGATGACGTCGCGCACATGCGACTGGCCAGCATTCAGATAGAGCGTCCGGAAAATAATCGGCAGAGCAACGCAGATAAAAATGCCGCTCCAGACGAAAAGCTTTTTTGAAAATTTGCTAAATATTTTTTTGATTTCTGGTGAAAAATTCACCCGACTATCATTTCACACCGTCAATCAAGAAACATATAAAAAAGATTAAAATTCTTATCGGATTTTATTAAAATAATTCTAAAATTCCCGAAAACTGGCAATTATTTCCACCTCGTCGGCTTTCGACAATGCCTTCTTATATTTTGCACCTGATGCACCTTTGACCCGCGCTTCGCACTCCGCCCATGTTGTATGAATCTGTACAACACCATCAACTAAACTAACATACGAGTAAGCCGCGGCTTTTGAGTGAGATTTCTTCAGCACCGCCGTTTTTGATTTTGAATTTTCCTTTTCTTGAGCAACATCTACAACATCCCGCAAAGGATAATCCGCCAACCTACCCGAAAAAAGCTCCACCGGCTGACCGTCGGCAAACAAAGTAGCAATCTCATCACAGCGTTCATTGCCGGCGATGCCGACATGGCCGCCGATCTGATTCCAGATTATTTTTGTGCCTTTTGCGCCTGCCGAAACTGTCCCCGACCCTGTTCTTGTCCCCGATTTTCCTTCGACGGAGCGAACAGCGTCCATAAGCTTTTCCCAAAGATCGCGATTGAGCACTTCCTCTTTCTGCGAGGTGATCCAATTCTTCTTGACCCAGCCATGCACCCATTTCGTAATGCCGTTTATGACATACGCCGAATCGGAATTGATCCGGATCAATCTGTCGGCTTTCTCTTCGGCTTTTTCGGACAACTGCGGCAACTCTCCGATAGAGTGGAGAGCTTGGATAACCGCCATGAGCTCCATCCTGTTGTTCGTGGTCAATTCTTCCCTGCCGCCAAGCTCGACGACGGTCGCCGTGTCACCATGATCTGCATCGGAAATAACAATCGCCCCCCAACCTCCGGGACCCGGATTGCCTCGTGAAGAACCGTCGGTAAAAATGGTGGTCATGGGGTTATGATAGCATATAAAATCCCCCATATTAGTACGGGGGATATGTGAGAAAAGTACGTCAATGCATTCCTTGTGCCTTCCTCAACTGCCTTTCCCTTTCAGGTGGTAAATCACCGGAAGAAACAACAGCGATTTCTTTGAACGCAAGTCTTTTCTCGCGTAGAAGAGTGACGGCTTCTGCGGGAACAATGATTGTTCTCGCATCAGCATGATCGCGTGGCATACCGTACAAGTCATCATCGTGCCACAACATCTGGAGTGCCCGACCAAGTTCTTCCTCACTCGCAAACTCCAGTGCCTTTTTCTGCCGATACGATCCTAGACGAGCTTTCCAGCCTGAGGACTGAGGAAAGAAATGCTCCGCTCGAAGTCGTGCCAGTTTCTCGGAAGAAACTTTGGTTCCGCTTACAACTTTCCGTTCAATATAATTCTTTTTGAACTCATCGAACAGCGGTTGTAAAAACTTGTTGAGAATGATGGTATTACGGCCCGGAAGGCGTATATCATCATGCGTTAACTCGAGAGCAATACGTCTTGCTTTGTGGTATATCGCTTCTTCAGCGAATTCAAGTGCGATAGCATTGTTTGGATCAAGCGGAGTCCAAGATAAACTTCCAACCGTCTGATATTGCACTCCGTTGTCTTTCAGCAATTTCAGCTGTTCCTTTGAACTTAATCCAAAGGTAAGATCTCCGTAAGCATTCACAGAATGACCATGCCCATAGATGAGCTTGAAACCGCGTTTACCGGTATCCATGTCCGGAAATTTTACTTTTATGTAGTCCGTAACAAACAATGACTCTATGGCTTCCAGAGTCATAGATACCGTGAAAATACCAACTCGACATGATTTCTCATTCATAAATGTTCCTTTCAATGTACAAAACAAAATACACCGCCAGAAAACGATGTATCATAGATGATTTCCTTTGCATATCTTTCCCTCACACGAGGGATGGAATTGGCACCGTTCCTCGCAGTTTTTCTACAAGATGGTTGCCGATGGAGCTTCGGGCCATTAACCCTTAACATCTCCATTCTCTTGATACATGTATGTATTTGTTAAATCTAGTTTAATTATATAAAAGATATTATCTCGTGTCAATGAAAATTAGAAATTAAAAAAAACAATCCCTGAAATTCAATTTTTAACAACATCCACAATCCTCAACCGCAATTCCGTTTTCCCCCGAAAAATGGATTTTTCAAACACCGCGATGAGTGTAAAAGGCCTGTCAGCTGACAATTCATGACCGAGAATATCTTTCCAATCGGCGGCAGTTTTGAAAAAGGCGATGGCTTTGATCGCGCCGGGAAAGATGAGCTCAAGATGATTTTTAGTCTTGCCGAACTGGCGCACGGATGTCGGCGTAACATTTCTGAACATGAAGAGCGGCTTGGGATTGCCGGTGCCGAATGGCGCGAGCTTCTCAATCGTCCGATAGGTGTCCCATGTGACGTCGGTAAGCGACATTTCTCCGTCGAGGGTGATGAGGTTTTCTTCATTCGCGCTGGTTTTCAAATGGCCGTTTTTTGAATCCCCGTCTTTCGAATTTTTATCCGAATCTTTATCCAGTCCGCGTTGTGACTGTTGCAATTTTTCAAAAACGGCGTTGAGCTTGTCGGACAACGTATGGATTTTGTCATTCGCCACGGCAAAACCGCCGGACATGGCGTGACCGCCAAATTGGATGAATGTCGCGGGCGAATCGGCTTCCGCCGAACGCATGAGCGCCACCAGATCCGTCTCACCGTCGGAACGGCAGGAGCCTTTGATCACATTGTCGCCGTCGCGACCCCAAAGATAGACGGGACGATGGTATTCTTCAGCCACAGTGTTCGCCGCAAGGCCGACAAGCGACGGCCGCCAATCGGGATTGCCGAGGACGATGACAGCGGGCATTTTTGGGGGGCTAGATTTTTTGCCAACACCACTATCTTCTGCGCCATCGCTCTCCCCTCCCCACCTCTCCTTGATCGTCTTCTTAATCTCCTTCACCAACGCCGCCACCGTGCCCTTCCGCTCATCGTTGATTTCATTTAAATGTTTGGCATATTGCCCCGCCACCACCGGATCGTCAGTCGAAAGTAGATGGAACGCATCCATCGGCACGCCCATGCGCGAAGCGGCATTGATGCGCGGGCCGATGGTAAAGCCTACGTCGTCTTCGGTGAGGTAGCGTTGATCAACGCCGAGCTCAGCGAGAAGACGATTCAGCCCAAGCCGCGGCGACTTGCGCAGGACGACGAGACCATAATAGGCAAAAACGCGGTTCTCGCCGGTGAGTGGCACCATGTCGGAAAGGGTGGCGATGCCGACCATGTCGAGAAGCCATTTTTCCCAGCCGGATTTGAGGGATGGAAAATTACCTTTAATGATGAGAGCTTGGATCAATTTATATACGACCCCCGCCCCGCAAAGCATTTTTTCCGGATAGGTGCAGTCGGTCTGCTTGGGATTGACGATGGCGAATGCCGGCGGTAGGTTTTCTTCCTCGACATCTTTTTTCGCGGTTGCTTTTTGGGATGGAATATGATGATCAGTAATAATGACATCAATGCCCGCCGCCTGCGCCTCGGCAACTGGCCCAACATCAGCAATACCGCAGTCAATAGTGATGAGCAAGGTGGCTCCATCCGCCGCGAACTGCCGCACCGCCGCGCTGTTGAGCCCAAAACCTTCATCGTGCCGATGCGGAATATAATTGCTGAAATTTGTATAGCCGATCTTTTTAAAAAAATCATGGAGCGCCACGCCAGCCGGAATGCCGTCAGTGTCGTAGTCGCTATAAATGACAATTTTTTCGCCTTTTTCTTTACTATCGCTTTTTCTGTCCTTCCCGCTGGCGTCACTAGTCCGAACGGCTTTGAGAATCCGCTCGACCGCTGTATCCATATCCTTGAGCAAGAACGGATCATGGGTATGCCGCTCATAATTCGGGTGAAGGAATGCCTCGATCTCCTCGGGCGTCCTCATACCGCGATGATAGAGAAGTTTGTTGAGAAGATTCATATCCAATGATGATTCTATCATCAGCTCTTGTGGAGATCGTATAATATATTTCTTCATACAAAGTGAGTATACCAAAAATTTGACATCTTTGTTGGCTTCTGCTATCCTGTATACATATCAGTTCTTTGTTATAAACTATCAAGGAAATGAATACCGCTTTTGATTTTGAGAAGGATATCTCCGTTTTCGGACGGATAAAGGTATTCTTCTCAATTGAACAGCAGGAGAGTCTCGAGGATTCTCTATGCCCACGTACCCGGGCCGCGGAAAGCTTGTAACAGAGCCTTCCGATGAAGTCGGGTCTTGAACCCGAAAAACCACCATTCTGTTACCAAGGACTACCCTCAAAGGATTTGGGTGGTGGGGTACTGACGAAAATAATCTTTATTTATTCTACTTGAACCAAGGACTACCCTCAAAGGATTTGGGTGGTGGGGTACGTAGGACTAAATGCCCAAGCTCGTGGATATATACCAAGGACTACCCTCAAAGGATTTGGGTGGTGGGGTACCCACCGGAGCAAGTTTTCAAACACCCAATCGCACCAAGGACTACCCTCAAAGGATTTGGGTGGTGGGGTACTAAGCTCTCGAGCCGC
>CAZQKU010000050.1:0-6317 GCA_964593965.1 uncultured Candidatus Saccharibacteria bacterium
CCTCAACCATGACAAGCACCGTCACCGCCGGATTGTCGGCCATCGGTATGGTGATGATGCGAAGGCCGTTTGAAAGGGTGGTTTTTTTGAAATGCATAGGGTTGATGTTTGGGATTTATGTCAAAATAATACTATCTTTTAATTTTTTGGCCGCCGTGAGAAAGAAATTCTGCCATACACGTTCATCTATGGTGATAATCATTTTCGGATAATCTTTCAACTCCTGTGCTTTCAAATATTGCGTCCCGAGCTGTATTGGATCAAGATGATTGTCGAATTTTATCTGGGCTTTTTTAACCAAATCATCAAGCGTCCAGCTTTTTTCTTTTTGAAGAATACAATAAAGATCAATAAAATCTCGCGAACGCGGCTTCTGGTATATGGTAAAAATTTTGTTGACGGCAATATCAAGAAGACTATCAACATACAATTCATCTGTTTTCATCTTCTTTTCAATTCGCGGAAAAGGAAAATAGGTAAATTCGGTTTTCACCATTTCTTGTTGGGCTGTCTTTTGGTATGATGCATCTTGTTTCAGTTTCAGGAAAAACAGACTCCTGTTGAAACTCTGAATATACTCCACGTTCACGATACCTGCTGATTTTTTAATTTTTTTTAATACAATAGAAATATCCTGCGGTTCAAACTCATGTTCCGAAAAGAAATCCAAATCTTCGGACAAACGATGCTGAAGATAGAATTCCGCCAAAGCCGTACCGCCGCCGAAATAAAAATGATCAGCGATGCTTTTCTCATTGCCGAGAAGCTGGAGTATATTCTTTTGATTTTCTGACAGAATACTTTGCATTTATTTTATATGAACATTGCTTATATAAACATCGCCAGAAATTTCCTCTTGGCCGGATCGATGACGATCTCATGCCAATATTTCTTCAAATCGACGAGACTAATTTTCGTCCCATCCAAACCGAAATTGATCAGCTGTTCAAGCTTCCAAATATAAAAGAGCTCGGGAGTTTTCGCCAATTCTGTTGTGTCTATTGACCAGTTTTTCATACTCATAGTATAGCATAATTTTTATATTTTCCCAAATTTAGTCTTGTCTGTAAATGATGGTATAGTAAATATGTCACTACACCATGACCATACTACGAAAAATATTCACTATCATTGTTTACATTTTCGCCGCTATTGGTTTCATCTTGATTGTGATTTATGCGGCGGTCGAATTTGGCTGGACAAAGACAAGCGGCATTATTGACAACCAGCATGATTATTTTAAAAATCAAGTTTTAAATGCAAGTTCCACTGAAAATGCAAGCTCCACTACCGATAACAATTCCGCCGACGAAACAACCTGGATCCAAAGTCCACAGTGGCAAACTCTCAAAGCGGCTATAGACAAAGATGTGACATCAATCAACCAAGCGGCCACAGTCGCCGGAGTGCCTGCACGGATGATCGTCGCTCCACTTGCCGTCGAACAACTGCGGCTTTTCTATTCCGACCGCGAGATTTTCAAGGAAGTTTTCGCCCCGCTCAAAATCCTCGGCAATCAAAGTCAATTCTCCTGGGGTGTCATGGGTATCAAACAAGATACGGCGATCGAAATTGAAAATAATTTAAAAAATCCTCAATCATCTTTTTATCTTGGATCGCAGTATGAACATGTCCTCGATTTCCCTGCTTCGAGCACCAGCCCCGACGAACAACGTTTCAATCGCCTCACCGACGACACAAACCGCTACTATTCGTACCTCTATGCTGGCTTGATGATACGTGAGCTTGAAGCACAATGGCAAAAAGCCGGCTTCCCTATTGATGGTCGGCCGGACATTATTGCCACTCTTTTTAATATCGGATTCGAAAATTCACACCCAAACGCCAATCCGCAGGTCGGTGGCGCTGAGATAGACATCGGCTCAACGACATATAGTTTCGGAGGCTTGGCCGGAAGTTTTTATGCTTCGAACGAAATGACGGGTGTCTTTTAAAAACCGAGTAAATTCATGAATGATTGCCAAACAGATGATGATTGAGTAGTAGCGGTCGAAGTAGTCGCCGGTGAAACAGTTTCAGCATTTGAGGTACCAATAGTCGTGGTATTGCCATTCGCATCCGTCGCCGTCACGGTGAAGGTATAAGGGCCGTTCCCAGGGAAGGCTCCACCGCCGTTGAAGCAACCGCCGACATAGCAACCCATGTTGACACCGGTGCTTGTGGTTGTCTCTACAGATCCAGTATATGCAGGACTGGCAGAGACGGTATAGGTGTAGCCACTACCCTGGCTTGGCCAGTAGACGTAGATGAGGCCTTGAGAGGTAGCAGGGTTTTGGGAATGGTTGATTGCGGTGACAGTGGCACTAGAAGCAGGAGGAGGAGTTGAGACGACTGTTGGGCTTATGGTAAACGTGCCACTTAGACTACACAGAGACTTTCCAGACAATCCCGCAGGTGATTGATTGTTATCGCAGACATTCACTTCGTATTGACCGCCAGTGGTTGGAATAGAGTTGACAGCGGTGGCTGGAATAGTATATAGGTTGGTTGTTCCGGTTGTTCCATTAATAATTGGAGATGTGAAAACGTTACCGGCAGTAGGACTGTACAAATATACGGTTATAGTTGGTGAATTATAGTTCTCACCCCAGGTGACAGGAATAGGTGCACCATAGGCAAATGTTTGTCCTGCACTCGGACTCGAAATAGTCACCGAAGGCTGGGTAGTTGGCGTATTCGAGATAGCGGTTGCAGTTTGACAGGTATATCCCGTAGGACAATTCGCAGTAACGTTTGTACATGTATATCCAGCAGGACATGTCAATGTATATCCAGCAGGTGCACATGTGTAGCCAGCGGGACATACTGCAGTAGAACTTACCGACGAAACCATTTCAGAATTCGAAGTGCCGACCGTGAATGTACCGTTCGGACCTGTTGCACTTACTGTGAAGGTGTAGGGGCCATGGGTTGGAAATGCTCCACCACCATTGAAACAACCGCCTGCATAGCAACCCATGTTGACACCGGTGCCTGTGGTTGTCTCTACAGATCCAGTATATGCAGGACTTGCGGTGATGGTATATGTATAACCGCTACCCTGACTCGGCCATGATACATAGATGAGGCCTTGAGCGGTGGCGGGATTCTGGGAATGGTTGACGGCGGTGACAGCGCCAAGAACGGGAGTAGTGACTGGAGTTGAGTTCGTTACTTGGAAGGCAACCATGTTGCTTGCGCCAGTGTTTTGATTCTTTAATTGAAGGGTGTGACTGGTACCTGAAGAGAGAGAAGGTACAGTAAAGGTCAGAGATGTACCATTGATATTAGTTGTGAGACTGCCAGCTGGGATTACTTGACCATCTATATATATAACAACTAAACCATCTTGGCCACTAAGCCTCTGACCAGTTATTGTCATGCTCTGCCCTACCGTAGCTGGATTTGGCGATACTGACGTAATATATGGCGCGATCTCCCCGACAATAGTCTTTGTATTCGTCTGATTTGGTGGAGCTTGCAATTCGAATTCATTGTTTATATTTGTCGTTGGATTAGCTGCTACCGCATACAACATAGCGTGATAAGTGCCGGCAAAGATCTGCTGAGGATTTGCTGTAGCACTCGCTGTAAAGTTAACTGTCTGTCCTGCGGGAACGATGGCCATAGGTTGGCCATAACTATCCTCTTCCGTTGAAACATTAGAACCCGCTGTAGGAACAAGAGTCACATTGCTTAGATTGACCTCTGCTGTGTTGCCATTTTGGTCAATAAAACTAATAGCGGGAGCACCATCAAGTATGTTTACCCCCTGACTACCACCATTGACGGAAACATTAAATGTCGCAGTGAGTGCTGACTCTTGTTGAGCTGAATTATAGGTAAGGGCGAGCGTTGGTGAACCATTCACACTGACCGAAGCGTTGGACGTAGGAACCGTTCCTGAAGCCGCTGAGACAATGGTGAACGGCTGACTACAGCCTCCCGAACCTCCCTTGACATTCGCACTCATGCATATTTCATAACCTGCCGATGGCTGGACCGTCGAAGGTATTGGCCATGCGAAAGAAAAGTTGTAGATTGGAGAAACATTGTTGCCAATGGTAAGAATGCCGGTATTGCCTAAGCCTCCTCCCGCCAAATATATTTGTTCTGGAAGATTTGTTGGATTATCTATGTCTGTTCCAGTCCATGTAATGTTGTAAGTTTGTCCGACTTGCCACACAGCACCTACTGATGGAGACGTTATAGTGAATGTCTGAGGTTGGAATGTTGATGTCGCTGAAACTAACTCAGCATTCGACGTCCCAATATTGACTGTCTGACCACTTGGACTGGTAGCCGTCACCGTAAAGGTATACGGACCGTTTGTTGGAAATGGACCGCCGCCGCTGTAGCAAGCGCCTGTCATACCATTGATACAACCCATATTCACACCGCTTTGACCACCTGAATTTGTGTACGTAGTGGTTTCTACAGATCCAGAATATGAAGGACTGGCCGAAACAGTATAAGTGTAACCGGAACCTAGAGTCGGCCAATAGACCCAAATGAGACCGGGAGCGGTAGGATCGTTACCGGCATGATTGACGGCGTTGACACTGGAAGTAGTAGGCTGTGTCGGCGTGCATGTCCAACCTACAGGACAACTAGTCGTAGGGGAAACTTGAGAATTTATAGTAAAATCAACTGAATTGCTGACGCCATTATTAGTGCCATAGTTTGATGTCGGAATGACACTAATTTGATATGTGCCAGATTGAACATTTCCTACGGTGAGAGAAGTTAAGGTGAAGACAATCTCGTTTGATGTTACTGATTGGAGACTTGGTCCATAAATACCGGCATACGTCGTACCATTTTGATTGAATTCAACTGTATCATTCGACGTAAAACCACTACCATATATTGTCACCGTTGTTCCTGTCGTACCGGAAGTAGGAGTTATAGAAGAGATGACAATGGAAGATGAGGACGAATTCGTAGGTGTACAAGTATATCCTGCTGGGCAAGCCGTAGTGCCCCCTTCTCTGCTACCGCTACCACCTCCGTAAGAATGATTTGATGTAGTAGAAGTCGGAGAAGTAGTGGCGCCCGAACAGCCATAGAGAGCATTGAGCTCGTTTCTGGTCGCGGTGCCAATGTAGCCAGTGCCGTAGGTGAGACTGTATGGCGCCAAGGTTTGAGTAGCATATTCTTGCTGAAAACCGGCAACGGCTGAAGCGACCGCATCTGTGTATGAAGTGATCGGCGTTCCTGAAGACCAGAGACCTTGAGCGGAAAGGATTTGCTCAAGAGCATTGGCATCAGCAGAAGAGAGAGTGTGACCCTCGCCAAGATTTCTAGTAAAAGTGTAACAGAAACCGGCTGGTAAAGTTGACGATGCAGTCTGGGCATTTACCGCGACAGGTAGAGCAAATGATAATGTCAACGAGAAAAGAGCCGCTACTGTCGTACAACAAGCGATAATATTTTTCATCATAAATAATTAATTAAAATAATAATGGATACTGTCTAAATAATAATGGGAAAAATCAAAAATACGAATCTGACGTACTAACCTCTATAGTAACACCCCCCCCCGACGATTCACAACGTGACCTGTTGATAAGTTTTTGACATAAATATCCTACAATTTTGTACTGTGTGACTTTATTAAAATTTTAACTTTTCTTTACGGAGATTTTATCGGTAATGTGTATAGTAATAGTATGGAACAAATAGAAAATAAAAATGACTCCAATGAGTATACAAAGGACTTCGATATGTGGAATATGAAAAAGAAGAAAATCAATGACGATTCTGGCATAGCTTTTATCCAGACCAGCGCTATTTGGCTTGCAAGCATTGGAGTAAATGTCGGCTCCGAAATTGATGGAAAAGATGACGATTTTGCCAGGCCAGTGGTTATCGTCAAGAAAGTAAGTCCGAATATCTTTATAGGCGTACCCGCCACGAGTAAGATCGTAGAAATGCCCTACCGTTCTTCTATTTCTATTCTTGACAAAAATGGTCAAGCAATCTGTTCGCAAATCAGATCTTTTGACCGAAAAAGACTTATTCGATATATAGGGAAAACTAATAAACAGGACTTCAAGAAAATCATGGAAATTCTGGCAACCATGTTCTTATACGTCGAAACCCCGGACATCGCGGGGATGTCCGGGGAATCTCGGTTGCCTTTCGGCGACGGTAAAACTATTATAACTGATGACAATTTAAACGCAAGTTGACAGTAATGCAAATCGTGTTTTCTAAATCAATTTCTTTCTTAAAAATGAAATGAGTTCGGCAATGGCGATTCGCTCCTGCTTGCCTGTATCGCGATCACGGACAGTGACGGTATCGATCATCTT
>CAZQKU010000051.1:0-6111 GCA_964593965.1 uncultured Candidatus Saccharibacteria bacterium
CGGTCTCCTTGCGCACGATGCGCGAAATTTCCCGAATGTCAGCCATGATGATGGCGATATAAATGAGGATGACGATGAGCACGATGGCTACGAGTACAACAACGATGGTCGTCACGAAGAAGAAAATGTCGGCGTGGATGAGGGTTTGCATACCTTATAGTATACAGTAGACGCATTATGAATACAAAGATTTCATCAGAATAAAAGTTATCCCCATGAAATAAAATTTTGATAAAGTTTTTGTCGTTTTTGAGCTTGCGAATGTTTAAAATATAGTTCACCATCTTACGACTATGTTCAAACCGCAAACTCCAAGAATTGAAAAGCTTGCTGCCCTGTTTCCAGAACGGATTGCCGAACTGGAAAGGATATTTTTTGCGTCGACAGTTGTCTATATTGATTGGGCGAATGTCATCCATTGGCAGGAAGATCTTGACTGGCATCTACATTTGCGACGCATCAGGCAGAGACATGTTTTTTGATTTTAATAGCGGAGAATATCAAAACTTTGTTCTCTGGAGTAGCGATAGTGATTTCAAAGATCCGATACGGCAACTCATTGTTGACGGTAAAAATGTCACCATTGTTTCAATGTCTGGTCTAGTGACTCCGGAAATTTCCGCACTCAACGCTCATATTTTTGAATTGAGGAAGATACAAAAATTTATTTGTTGGCCAAAAGAACTCTTGGCATCTTTCAAATAATACTATCCTGATATGCGAAAGGGACCCCTTTTGCAAGAGGCCCCTAAGCTAGTTATAACGGTCCGTATGGACTCACATAAAATTTTAGCATAAGTAGTTTTTAACATGCAACATTGACATAATATAAATATCATACTATAGTATAGTATGAAATAAAATCTTGTTTTTTGCTGTAATTAGTATTATAATGTTGGTCAATAATCAACATGAAAGCCCTCAATAAACTCAATTACAACGAAAAATATAGCGCATCGAGCCCATTCGGCGGTATTTACGAAAAAATCCTCCGAGCCAAAGACGGCCGGCTTGTGCGGGTGCATTTTGTCGTTTCGGAAATGGACGGGCGATTCAAGGGTCATATTATTGCCGCGGAGCCGGTTGAGCCAATTCAGTTCTTCCTCCCCGCCCAGCCCAGCTCGCAAGCCCGCGCCAAAAACCCTGTTCGCGCCATACCTTCGACTGCGCATTTTTCGCCGTACTTTTCTTTTGAATTTTTCATGAGCCAACCGACCCGCGCGCCTTCTCGTGCGGCGTCCTTCGCCTAATTTCCGCGCAGAGTATTCACTGCCCACCATGCACATCAAGATCCGAGTCAAAGCCGGTGCTCGCGCGGAAAAGGTTGTTAGAGTCACAGCGACCGGCGACCGTTTCATCGTGTCCGTCAGAGAAAAAGCGGAGCGCGGCATGGCCAACGACAGAGTGCTTGAGATATTCAGGGCTCTCTATCCGAAAAAATCAGTCAAGCTCGTCAAAGGCAGTCGCAGTCCGTCGAAGATAGTGGAGGTGAGGTAGTTCATTGAAAGGGAAGAAAAGGAAGATAAAAGAAAAAGGCCCGCGACATGATGTTCGCGAAGCCTTGTGTGTGAATCTTGTTATCAATCAGTAGCTAAGAGAAAGTTTACCGCGCCGATCCAGATTCACATTTTTAACCGTGGCTTCTTCGGCAAGGTCAGTGAATTTTTTGTAACACTGGTTACCGCAAAAGATGTAGCGGTAAAAACGATTGCCGTTAGGGCTGTGGTTACAGTTGTTTGACTTAACGACGACCGCCACTTTTCCTTTTGTAATCCTGGTGCCGCATTGTTGACATTTGACGTCCCGCTTCAGTGGTTCAGAAACCACCGGTAGAGTGGGAAATGCAACAAGTGCATCAACAGCCATCTTCTCAATTATTCTGTTCATAATAAAGTTCTTCTACGCTCTAACCACCAAGTGGATACTTGGTCAAACGAGCAATTGTTAAGGTTAAAATTAACTCTTAAAAATAGTAGCAAATTAATCATTAATTGTCAATACACATACAAACATGTCAAAAATCATAGGAATAGACCTCGGAACGACGAATTCTGCGGTGGCGGTGGTGGAAGCGGGGGAGCCGAAAATCCTCGAGAATGCCGAAGGCGCCCGCACCACGCCGTCCATTGTGGCTCAGTCGAAAACGGGGGAACGATTGGTCGGCCTTTTGGCCAAGCGCCAGGGTGTGACCAATCCCAAGAACACCATTTATCAGATCAAGCGTTTCATCGGCCACAATTTCGATGATCCAGCCGTGCAGAAAGATCGCGCGTCGGTACCTTTTGAAATCCAAAAGAGCGCCAACGGCGGCATCGAAGTAAAAATGGACGGCAAATGGTATCGGCCGGAAGAGATCAGCGCCATGATCTTGACCAAAATGAAAACCGATGCCGAAGCGCGTCTCGGTGAAAAAGTGACCGAAGCGGTCATCACCGTGCCGGCATACTTCAACGACTCCCAAAGGCAGGCCACCAAAGACGCAGGCAAGATCGCCGGTCTCGACGTCAAGCGCATCATCAACGAGCCGACGGCGGCCGCGCTTGCCTACGGTTTCAACAAAAAGAAAGATGAAAAAATCGTCGTCTTCGATTTCGGCGGCGGCACCTTCGACATTTCCGTGCTCGAAGTCGGCGACAATGTCATCGAAGTCAAGTCCACCGACGGTGATGCCCATCTCGGCGGCAAGGATATTGACCAGAAAGTCATCAATTGGCTCGCTGATGAATTCAAAAAAACTTCCGGCATAGACGTGCGCAGTGACGCTCTGGCTCTCCAGCGCCTCGACGAAGCGGCAGAAAAGGCCAAAATCGAGCTCTCGACAGCGGTGCAGACCGAAGTGAACATTCCGTTCATCACGAGCGGTGCGAGCGGGCCACAGCACCTGCTCATCACCATGACGAGGGCGAAGCTCGAGGAGCTTTGCGCCGAGTTCATCACTCGCGCTATGGACATTACCAAGCGCGCCATGGACGCCTCTCCATTCAAGAAAGACCAGATCAACGAAGTCCTGCTCGTCGGTGGCCAAATACGCATGCCAGCCATGCAGAAAGCGGTGAAAGATTTCTTCGGCAAGGATCCGAACATGAGCGTCAATCCTGACGAAGTGGTTGCGGTAGGTGCGGCTATTCAAGGAGGTATTTTGGGCGGTGACGTCCACGATGTCCTTCTGCTCGATGTCATTCCATTGTCGCTCGGCATCGAAACGATGGGTCGGGTGGCGACGAAACTTATCGAAAAGAACACCACTATCCCGACCTCGCGTTCACAGACGTTCTCTACTGCGGCCGACAATCAAACCGAAGTGACTATCCATGTCGTCCAAGGCGAACGGGCTATGGCGGAGGATAACAAGTCGCTCGGCGAATTCAGTCTCGGCGGTATTTCTCCCGCGCCTCGCGGTAAGCCGCAGATCGAGGTGACGTTCGACATAGATGCGAATGGTATCTTGAGCGTGTCGGCAAAGGATAAAGATACAGGAAAATCGAACTCGATAAAAATCACTGCTTCTTCCGGCCTGTCGAAAGACGAAGTGGAGAAAATGAAGCAAGAAGCAACCAAGCACGAAGCCGACGACGCCAAAAAGCGCGAAGAGGCCGAAGCCAAAAACCTCGCCGAACAGCTCATCTATACCAGCGAAAAAGCCCTCAAAGATGCCGGCGATAAAGTGCCCGCGGATGTGAAGAAGTCAATCGAGGACAAGGTGGCGGCGCTCAAGAAAGCGAAAGGGGAGGCGGGCTCGAGCGCGACAGCTGGCGGGACGGGTGCGGCTGGTGCGCCTGTGGACGTGGCGGCTATCAAGTCAGCGACAGAAGCTTTGTCGGGTGAAATTCAGAAGATAGGGCAGTATATGAATCAGCAGGCTGGACAAGCTGGTGCCACCGGGGCTGGAGATGCGAACGGTGCTCAACCAGGCGGAGATCAGAAACCGCCTGAAGGCGATGTGAAAGATGCGGAGTTCAAGGAGAAGAAGTAAGTATTGAAAATAAAAAAGACCTCTGTTGTGTCCCGAAGCATTAAGCTTGGGGACACGGACGGGGGTCTTTGGGGTCGTGTGATTTCAGGTGGAAAAATACTCTTGGAGAAACCCCAAAAAACTTCTCCACCAGCTAAGTTTTTGAGGTGTGGGAGGCGTAGTTGCTGTTGTAATTGGTGATTTTGGTTGTTCAAGTTTGTTTCCACATTTCGCGCAGTAATCACCAAACATTTGTAACGCGTGTTCCTCTCCACAATGATTGCACTTGAAAGCTGGCACCAACCTAATACCACACTTCCTGCAATAATTTTCATCGTTAGTTTGCCAACTATTGTTGCAATTATCCGGACATCTCTTCATAATAATGTGTCAAGTATTCTAAAATCGTCAAGTGAGGTACAATAAAACCATGCAAAAGAAACCCTTTCCAATCGGCATAGAAAAAGACAAGCATGGATATGTCGCTTCGTGTCCTTGTATTCAAGGTTGCTATAGTCAAGGCAGTACCTACGAGCAAGTCATTGCCAATATCAAAGATGTCATCAAGCTGTGTTTGGCGGACATATCCGTTAGTTAAAATATTAGAAATAAAATCAACATTAAACGCATGAATACCCTTATAGCACAAAGAGAAACAACAAAACTTGAACGCGCCATCAAAAAGGCCAGTCGTGTTTTGCTTGAATTGGAAGTGGCGCAATCAAAATGGGAAGCGAAAAGAGGTGTCGGGAAGATCTACACATCTGTTGATGCTCTTATGCGCGATGTGGCTAAGAAAGCTTAAACAATATGAGAGAAATTTTCATCTCCGTGACCTTCGCCGGAAGGCTTAAAAAGTTTATGAAGTATCACCCGGAGCTGAAAAATTCGGTCAGTAAGACTTTGAAGTTATTGAGAACAAATGTGTATGCTCCATCTCTTGAAACTCACAAACTTCACGGGAAGATGAGTGAGTCGTACGCATGCAGTATAAATTATTATTATCGAATCGTCTTTTCGTTTGATGATAAACTGATATATTTGGAATCAATCGGAACTCACGACGACGTATACTAAAATGGGAAAAGACTACTACAAAACTCTCGGCGTGGACAAAAATGCAACGCCTGATGACATAAAAAAGGCTTTCCGCACGGCGGCGCACAAATACCATCCCGACAAAAATAAGGGCGACCCGACGGCGAGCGATAAATTCAAAGCGGCGAGCGAAGCCTATTCGATTTTGTCGAATCCCGAGAAACGCAAACAATACGACATGTTCGGCTCGGCAGGGCCGGGCGGCGCGGGCTTCAATGGCAATGGCCCTGGCGGCTACGGCGCTGGTGCAGGAGGCTTCGGTGGTCAAGCAGGACAAGGTCAAGGTTTCGGTGGTTTCGATTTTTCCCAATTCACCCGGCAATATGGCGCCGGCGGCCAAGGCTTCGGCTCACAGAATGGCCAGTCATTTGAGTTCGACCTCGGCGACATCTTCGGAGAATTTTTCGGCGGCGGAATGGGTGGAGCTGGCGGCACCCGCGGCGGCCGCTCACGTCGGCCGCGCAAAGGCGCCAATGTTACCGTTGACGTTGAGCTACCATTCCGCGATGCCATTTTCGGCGTCGAGCGTGAGCTCAACTTGAACATTGACGGCAAGAACGTCAAGATCACCGTCACCATTCCGCCGGGCATCGAAAGCGGTCAGGGTTTGCGCGTAGCGGGCAAAGGTCAGGATTCTCCGGAAAAAGGCACCGACCGCGACGGCGGCCCGGGCGACCTCATCGTCCGCGTCTGGGTCAAGGATCACCCGACGTTTCGAAAAGAAGGTTTCAACTTGGTCATGGAATTGCCGGTCAAGCTGACGATGGCTTTGGGTGGCGGCACGCTTGATGTCGAAACTCTCGACGGTAAAATCGAACTGAAAATCCCTACCGGCACTTCTCACGGTGAAATCCTCCGTGTTCGTGGTAAGGGCGTGCCGTATGAGACGCAAGGTATCTTTACGGGTGCATCGCATGCCAAGCGAGGCGACTTGCTCATCGTCACTCACGTGGAAATGCCACGGAAGTTGAGTAAGAATGCCCAAAGATTGGTGGATGAGTTGAAGGGGGAGGGGATTTGAGGTTTGCGACTTATTACTTATCTAATTATTTATCTTAATG
>CAZQKU010000052.1:0-5971 GCA_964593965.1 uncultured Candidatus Saccharibacteria bacterium
CATGCGCGTAGGTGATGATACTGCCTTCTACGATTTCCTTTGAGTTCGTTCCGCTCTGCCCTCCAAATTGGGCTGCCTTCTTACTTACTGAAAGATTGCGTGCAAAAAATCTGTGCAGTCGCATGAATTGTACATTTAGTATATCACTAACATAATTCTCCGCCACTTCACAAAGTCAGATACATATATTGTAGTCTTATTGCAGTCTCTAAGAAAACTGTAACGTATAATTTCAGCTTTCTAGCCTATTTTTGTGCCAGCTGATATTTCTTTATTCCTTCGGCATACATATTTTTAATAGCCATTGACGTAAGAGAACCTGAGAATATCTGAACATTGTCTAAAAGGCCAAAATAATTACTATCGTCAATAATAGTGCTAGTAAGACTAGTCGGTATATATGATGATGTAGAAGATGTAGCAACAACAACCCCATCTAAATATAACGTGGTTATACTAGGATTATAATTATAACTACATGTGACATTGTGCCAATTGTTGTCAAGTGGTACATTCAAATAGCTTGAAACCGAAATATTATTATTACAACGAAGATAAGTACTATTAAAACGAATACCAAGTGATATAAAACCATTAATACTTACAAGATCTAATAATGAAGCATATGCTGATACTAACGACAAATCATTGTACCAAAGTGATACTGTAATTCCCGATTGATCCGGTAAATTGACACCGTTGTTTGGATTGGTGAAACTAATTAAAGTATTATTACTACCAGTCGACGTTTCATCGAGAGAGTACCCGGTTCCTGAAAAAGTATTCTGCGAATGGTGCACAGACGTAATGGTAGTAAAGTTCCCCGTCTGATCAATGGGAATACCTGTTCCAGTTCCGGGACCTTCGTCAAAATTGGCCGAGAAAAGCATGTTCAAACCGAGTTTATGATAATTATTATCAGTAAATTCTTCATCACCTGCAATAACAGCTTTTTGGCGGGCAACTGAGACTGAGGCTAATATCAAAGCTGAAAGAATGGCGATAATAGAGATCACCACCAGAAGTTCGATAAGAGTAAAACCATTATATTTTTTATGTGAATCTCTCATACGATAATTATATCATAGATAGATGATTATTTTGTAAAGGATAACGAACCATCACTTCCTTTTTTCCGAAAGATGTGTAATAATGCATTTATGCTTATACCAACAGTCATAGAGAAAACGAGTCTTGGCGAGCGCGCATACGATATATATTCGCGACTGCTCAAGGACAACATTATCTTCCTCGGCGGTACTATTGATGATCACGTCGCCAATGTCGTCATTGCCCAGCTTCTCTTCCTCCAGTCGGAAGACTCAAAAAAAGAAATAAACCTCTACATCAATTCCCCTGGTGGTTCAGTGAGTGCCAGTTTGGCTATTGTCGACACCATGAATCATATTAAAAATAACGTCTCGACTGTCTGCGTCGGCATTGCCGCTTCCGGTGCCGCCTTGGTTCTCTCCGCTGGAGCAAAAGGCAAACGATTTGCTCTGGAAAATGCTGAGGTCATGATCCACCAGCCACACGGCGGAGCTGAAGGCCAGGCATCCGATATAGAAATCAGCGCCAAGCACATTCTCAAGATGCGCGAAAATCTTAACAAAATCATGGCAAAGAATACCAGCCAACCACTTGCAAAAATAGAAAAGGACGTTGACCGAGACTTCTTCATGTCCGCCGAAGAAGCGAAAAAATACGGCCTTATAGACAAAGTGCTCTAGATCATCAGGAAAAATCTAACTACACATAAAAAGTCCAAAATTGGACTTTTTTCATAACTTATTATATTATCTAGCTATTATCCAATTTAATTTAATTACGGCTTAGTTTTTCCGGAAAGACCTCTTTAATGAATATCTAAATGAATCTTACTCCCATTAAAAATCCCGAATTAGAGTCAACAATCACTTCCGAATATCCCCGATCCCCTTTCATTATATATACATTACTATTGGTGTAGAACGCGAGAAGCGAAGCCGCTTCGCACATGTCATTAAAATTAGTAGCAGTTTTGTTGGGAGCCGCGGGCGTCATCGGCATCATTATCGGCTATTATCTCCGATTGATTATTTCTTTGGGCAAGAAAGGCTCGATGGAATTGGAGATCAAAGAGATGCTTTTGACAGCTAAAGAAGATGCCAAGAAAATCACTGCCGAAGCCGAGAAGAAAGCTGAGACACTCCTTGAGCAGTCGCGACAGGAAATAAAGGAAAAAGAAGAAAAGACGCAACAGATGGAGACGCGACTGATAAAGAAGGAGGATTTGCTCGATAGACGCCAGACTGATATTGACAAAGAAGTAGAAATCATCAAAGAAAGAATCGCCGAAATCCGCACTATCCGCGAACGGGCGGAGAAATTGGAGCAGGAAAAGAAAGAAACTCTGCAGAAAGTGGCTCGTTTGACCGAAGAAGAGGCTCGCAACGAACTCCTAAAGACCGTTGAAAAAAATGCCGAAGCTGACCTCCTTGTCAGAATGCAAAAGCTCGATACATCCGGACAGGAAATCCTTGATAAAAAAGCCAAGGATATCCTAGCCATTTCCATTCAGCGTCTGGCAAGCTCTGTGGCCATGGACGTCATGTCTACCTTTGTCACTATTCCCAACGATGAGATAAAAGGCAAAATCATCGGTAAAGAAGGCAGAAATATCAAGGCTTTCGAAAGAATGACCGGCGTGGAAGTCATCGTTGACGATACGCCGGGTGCTATCACCATTTCATCTTTCGATCCGGTCCGCCGTCATGTGGCTAAAGCCGCTCTCGAAGAACTCATCCGCGACGGTCGTATTCAGCCGGCAAAGATAGAGAAAGTCGTAGAACAAGCTCAAGCGGACATAAACAAGACCATCAAGGAAAAAGGTGAACAAGCCGCGTATGAATGCGGCGTCGTCGGCCTTGATCCGCGTATTCTCCTTATTCTCGGCCGACTTCATTTCCGCACGAGCTATGGTCAGAATGTCCTTCAACATTCCATAGAAATGGCCCATATTGCCGGTATGATCGCTGAAGAGCTCGGAGCAAACGTGGCTGTAGCGAAAGCGGGTGCTCTTCTTCACGATCTCGGGAAGGCTCTCGACCATGAAGTAGCCGGCACACACGTAGAAATCGGCCGTAGAATCCTCCAAAAATTCGGTGCAGGCGAAGATATTATCAAAGCCATGCAGGCTCATCATGAAGAATATCCGTATGAGACCATAGAATCCCGTATCGTCCAGACTGCCG
The DNA here is from genome assembly GCA_964593965.1 of uncultured Candidatus Saccharibacteria bacterium. Taxonomy (GTDB): domain Bacteria; phylum Patescibacteriota; class Minisyncoccia; order Phycocordibacterales; family PALSA-1337; genus PALSA-1337. Next base: position 3,234 of record CAZQKU010000052.1, read on the forward strand.
ATGCTATTTCCGGTGCTCGGCCAGGTGCTCGCAGTGATTCTATTGAGAATTATTTGAAGCGTCTCGGTGATCTCGAAGCTATCGCCAATGGTTTCAAGGGCGTTGAGAAGTCATACGCCCTCCAAGCCGGGCGGGAGATACGCATCTTCGTTACGCCGGAAGCCATTACTGACCTCGAAGCGAAGAATATGGCCCGCGATATAGCCCTGAAAATCGAAAAGGACTTGAAATACCCTGGCGAAATCAAAGTAACTATCATTCGCGAGACCAGAGCAATTGAATTTGCTCGCTAAATTGCCGTATTCTGTAAATTGTGTCGCTATTTTTGACCTATTGCGCCAAAAATGGCTTGTTATATAATGTCTGCAGTGGTTAAATCCATTATGAGTAGCATTATTAATAATTAAAAAAATAATTTACATGAACAAAGCAGGAATTGTGGACGCAGTCCACGCAATATTGGGAGGTACAAAGGTCCAGGCAGAACAGGCTGTTGACGTTGTCTTCGATTCTATCGTCAATACCATGAAGAAGGGCGAAGAAGTCTCGATCGCCGGCCTTGGCATCTTCTCCGTCAAACAGCGCGCCGCTCGCGAGGCTCGTAATCCCCGCACCGGTGAAGCCATTCAGGTTCCCGCAATGAAAGTTCCTAAGTTCCGCGCCGCAAAAGCTCTTAAGGATGCGGTAAAATAAGGGAAAAGCTGATTCCAGTTTTCTGAAATCAACACAAAAGCCGCCGTAGAGCATATGCTTCGGCGGTTTTTTGCTGGTAAATTTAATGATTTCAGTACTAATACAACAAAGTACTCATTTACTGAATTATATGATCTTCCCCATCTTGCGGTGTGCTGTAGCATTTGTCATCATAACCTAAATAAAGATAAGGAGTAACTGTACAAACAGGGTCTTGATTCTTCGTATAAACGTAAGCTTGTGTGCATATGCCATTCTCTGTAATCACACGAGCAAACTGACCGCCCATAATTTCTCCACTGTTAGTCTGTATGGTAGTGCCAACAAAATTACCGAAATAGGTTTGCCAGTCATTGGGCTGAAGATGAACAACTTCTTTGCAATCACTATAACAAAAACCGTATGAGACTGTTCCTTCACTTGTTTTATGAAAATTAAAACCGGTAACAGCCACTATAACAAAGAAAATTAGAGCGACAAACAATAGACCACCAATAATCTGGAAGATTAAATGTATGAATTTTTTAAAATTTTATCTTCTCTATGATCATCTTATTATTTTAACATAATTTATCCATCTGTAATTTTCTTAATCTTTTTTGACTTCTTTATTCGTGTCTGTACCTTTCCTATAGCATCAGGAGTAGGAAGCTCTTCCGGCATAGTGCCACCAAGATTGGCAATAGTAGTACGAACCTTTTGGCCGACTTCATAATGGGCCACGTTTGCATTTCCTTGGCCTTTGATATTTTCGCGCTTGATCTTCGCATCGGTTTGGGTGGCACGAAATAGATTAGCCGCCAGCTCCTCGCTATTCATGTGATCAAGAATTTTATGAGACTTTTTCAATTTTTTCTTTGTGTGAATATCTTGCGAAAGATATATGGTTTCCAACGGCTTTTCCGCCCCTGAACCAATCAAGACCATTTCGTTGGTATCAACGAAATGGTTGTGGATAACTTCGTTGCTATTCTCACAAGCGACTTTCGCTTTATTCACTGCAGTCAAAAAATTACGATAATCGGTATACTCGAGAACTTTCGCAAGCTCGCGCGATGACCAGTATTCAGCTCCGTTATTATCCAATCGTTTGATTGTTTCAAATAGATTTTCTTTCATAGCTGACTTGTCTGTGCGGGATGGGAGAATCGAACTCCCGTATGCACATTGGAAGTGTGCCATTCTACCACTAAACTAATCCCGCATTTTATTCAACGATCATACTGAATGATCAAACTGGTCGGAGTGCAGGGATTCGAACCCTGAGTCGCCTGATCCCAAATCAGGAATGTTAGCCGTTACACCACACTCCGAAAAACGCATACACCACAATAAAAAAATAGAACTTCCTCATCGTATCATAGACATTATCAAAACTCCACTTACAAGATGACATTCTCAATGATCGAGACGTTAGCTCGGCGGGTTTCCGTATTCATGCGCACCACAATGACATGAAAAAAGAATTCAATATCAAGCCTGTGTCCCCTTTCGATAAGATATGTCTGTATCACCCGTCGCAGACGTCTCTGCTTAAGGACATGGACATTTTCTTCTGGACGAAATGAATTCTTATAGACATTTGCTGTGCTATTTTTTACTTCAACGCTCTTGACTTCGATAAAATGAAAAATATTTTTCTTTTTCGCTATGATATCAATCTCTCCCCATTTCTTTAAGTAATTCCTTTCTACAATAGTAAAACCTTTCTTCATAAGAAATTTACAAGCGATATCCTCACCAATATTCCCTTTTAGACGTGAACTTAGCTTTTGATTGATCATACATGTGTATAAAATAGTGTCTTTTTAATAAATATGGCTCTATAGAGCTATAATTCGATTAAAATGAAGAAAAAATACGATTTTGACCTTATGGATATAAGCCATTTTTTATGTCTTTTACCAACAGTATCCCCAGACTTATCCACAGTTTACGGCATATTAGAGTTCAATCAAGGTCAAAAAATCTGTGCGGGCAGGGAGAATCGAACTCCCGTCTCGTCCTTGGCAAGGACGTGTTCTACCACTAAACCATGCCCGCAT
>CAZQKU010000053.1:0-5876 GCA_964593965.1 uncultured Candidatus Saccharibacteria bacterium
CTCGCGCGATATCTTCATGAAGTGATCGTTGATCGGATTGGGGGAGAAGTCAAGGGTTAAAAATTATGTTGGCTCTAACATCGCTTTCCTTATCTCCTCTCCCGTCAATTCCCTATTTTCTTTTTTGGCTTTTTTCATAAGTCTACAGACCGGACAATTTTTATCCTCGCAATTATTACTACTGAATAAATATTTTTGTCTTCCTTTTGCACTGGGTTTTTGTGTGATTTTATGTTTTTGCATCCTTTAACACTAACAAAGGGACGCTCAAGAAACGTACAAAAAAGTCTAAAATATAAATGAAATTTAAGTTTTTTCTTTAGAAATTTTTTAATTTTTTCTCATTCGCGAGCGAAAATAATTAGCCATAGCCTTGTCGACAAAGTAGACATAACAACCCTTCATGCCACGGCTCATAAGCACTTTATAAATATTTTTAACATATTTAGTAAGCTCTCCCGGTTTATTTTGAAGACTTCTCTTACCCACAACATCTTTATATGATACCCAGTGAGCATGATAATCAAGAGTATCGGGATTAAAACGTAAATCGTTTCCGACTATTACTCCCACATAATCAAATTCAAGACCTTGAGACGTATGAATACATCCCACTTGTTCAATACCATTTGGTTCAATAGCCCAGGTTGTTCCATCTCGTCTTGAATTCCATGGCATTTTGAAATCAAATTCCGGTATTGTGACATCTTCTACTTGACCATCTGCATTCCCTTTATCAGCGGACGTCCATTCCCACGCAAATCCTGCCAAGATACGAGCATCAAACTTATTATCATGTTTTTCTTTTATTGCTTCACGAAGTTTATTCGGATCATCGAATATCTTAAACTCAAAATCTTTCTGCTCCCAGCCGTCGAAGTTTGCGGTCTCCTTGATCTGCAATGTATTATCAAGCCAATTCAAATAGCCTTCAGCACCGGCACATCTGAATTGCGCGATAAGTTCAACTTCATGAATCTCTGCACCTGCAGTAGAAGCAGCTTTTTTGATTTCGGAAACTGAGCCAATGTCGTCAGGACGAATCATCTGATTATCGTCAACAAAAAATATTGAAACCTTTGCTGACTTTATGATATCTTCGATCTGATTAATACCTTTGTACATGTATGCACCCTTTTTCTTTAATCTATGTGCTTCGTCGACAACAAGAACATCGAAAATATTATTGTCTGTAGTAACGAAACTTGAGGAACCTTTGAATAAATTATGCAATCTTGTAATTCTTTCGCTTTGAGCTAATTTTCTTATAATTACATCTCTAAAGGATGCGTTCGGTGCAATAAAATTGACATTCATTTTTTCTTTCAAAAGCCTGCCCAACAAATTGACAGAAATGACCGATTTGCCAGTTCCGGGACCGCCTTTAATGAGGACAACTGATTTTTTCGTCGCTTTTAATGCAATGGATAAAGCTGTCTCAAATGCAACCTTTTGATCATCAAGAAGCGTAAAAGTTTGATTACCATTAAACATTTTTTCGACATGCTCTATGAGCTTTTTGCTTGGACGGATTTTACCGCTTTCGATTTTATAGAGAATTTCCTCTCCTTTACCAAAACGGACATGTTCATGCAAGAACTTTCCTAGTTTCTCGTAGTCATCTTTAAAATATATTGGTGCCTCTTTAATGATCGAGCTATATATTTCAGCATTAAGCGGCTCAGGGGTCAGTTGTTTATAGTTATGTAAATAAGCACACGCAAAAGAAGATATTGAACCTAGATAAATACTCTCATTAAAATCTTTCAAGAATGTAGCGTATGAATGAGCTTGATATGATGGGTGTGGCTTATCCTTAACACCACCACCAATATACGTTCTCACAATACCATCTTTATCAGTGGAAAATGCAGTTTCCCACTGTTTGAGTTCGATAATGACAAAATTTTGATTCCCCTTATCATTCTCACCAGAAATTAAGAAGTCAATTCGATTAGAAGCATTTGGAATAATATACTCAAGTAAAACACCACAGCTATCAGATAGATCTGCTCTCCTCACGACTTTTTCCATAAAAGATAATGGGTTGTTCCATGAACGCTTTTCATTTGGATTAGCACGCTGACCCAATTTTTCCCTGAAAGATTTCTCAATCAATTCCCCGATCTGATTCGTATCAACGTCGTTTCGAAAGCCTTTAAGATTATTTTTGTAGAGTATCATGGGATTAGAGCTTGTTGTATTTCGTATGCTTCCCTTTGGCTTTCTCGACGGGATATTTCGCTTCGATTTTCTTGAATTTTCTGTCGAGCGCTGAGAGAATATCAATATCAAAATCCTGACTCATAAGCAGGAGCCAGTACAATGTGTCGGCCATTTCATCTCCGATTTCTTCCTTGTTCGTCTTCAGATGTTCAAGCATTTCCTTCTCATTTTTCCACTGGAAATGCTCCATAACCTCGGCCGCCTCAAGCACGAGCGAAAGTGACAAATCCTTCGGATTATGGAACTGTTTCCAGTCGCGTGCATCGCGAAACGCGAGGATTCGCTTGGTTAGATCGTCGAGGGTGGGCATGGAGTCATTATAGACTTTATTGATAAAAATTTAAAGCTACTGCTCACTCATTCTAATTTAAGGAATTTTATATACCGTCTCGCTTTTCGGCCCCGTTTTTATCAGCTTGCCCTGCTGAACAAGATCATCGAAACAGTGGTCGATGGTGGTACGGGAAATTTCGAGAAGGCGACGAGCGTCGGCGCGGGTGATGGAACCGTGTTGGACGGCGAAAGCCATGAGCTTTTCTTCTTGCTTGGCGGTACGGCGATGGTCGGCGGCGACAGCGAGAGGACGGATAGCGTCGAGAAAAGCGGTGTTGGCGGATTGAGGTGCGGCGCCTGCGGCGAGTGATGAGGGTGAAATCTGTGATGCCGATAGTACTGCCGGATCGGATGGTACTGTTGGTATCGCTTCGTCAGGTGTTGACGTCGCTGGGGTTGCAACGTTAGGGTCAGGAGCGGCGGCAGGGACGGTATCGGCGTTGTCATCGACATCAGGCTCAATGACGGGAGCGGCGGCAGACGTGTCGGCATCGGTGTTGGTATCATCCGCGGGAGCTGGCGGGGCTGTCACATTATTCGTATCGTCTGAATCGTCGGGGTTCATGGATATATTTTAGCATTCTGGCATACATTAATAAATGCAAATTAAAGATTGAGGCTTTAACTTTTAATTTGATTGTCACGTATTAAAAATTCAAGTAAATACCTCCCTCATCTCCAACCTCTCATCCACTACATCAAGCCTTTACTTATTTTAAATTTAGTGCTATTTTCTATGCAGAACAAGGCAAACGCCGTGCATGTGTATGCACATTGATTAACCGTCAACTCAAGGAAAAATATGCCCATGCCCATTACTGATCCCGCTGACCCCAAGGGAGTACCCATCGTCGTCGGAGCGATTGTCCTCATAAAAGGAGATAACCGCTTCACCGGCAAAAAAGGTGTCGTCATTGACAACAAGAGTGATAAACGTCCCGAAGACGGACCAATCGCCATTTTCTTCGACCGAGAAGTACCCGGATATGAGTTCTACCAGACTATGTGCGAGGACTGGAAAGGCGGCATGCCGACGGCCGAAAATTATCGCCAATGTCACCGCGTCATCACATTTCCGACCGAAGAGGTGGAAGTGATAGCAGAATTCGACATCGAGACGATCGTTAAGCGGGAATTTGGTGACAAATATTGGACGCTCAATACGCTGAATTTCCCTCTCATTCCGAATACCCACTCGTGTCAGATGGAGGAATGTCTAAGCGGCCTTCACGCCACAGAGAGGACAATCATAAACGTCTGGGGAAATCTGTACGTCGCCTATACATGTAGCCCATGCCACAAAGAATGGCATGGCAGACGTTGCGACGACTTCAAGCTCAAAAATCCCCTTCCTGGGAAACCAGTTGCCACTGAAAAAAGCGTGGCTATCGCCCAAGCGGCGTAATTGTGGATGATTGCCAATTGCAAAGCCGCAGAACAATATTGTTCTGCGGCTTTTTTTATATTCATTCTTATTCCCCCATCTCCAACCTCTCATATCCTAAACAATCAACTTTTTTCTCTCCGGCGGAACCTGCTTGCTTTTTAATACACCGCTGACAAGCGCGCTCACGATCGTTTTGGGTAATTTTGCTGTAAAAAATTTCCCGCCTTTTTTCATCTTTGATTTCAATTCGTCCATTGTTGTTTCGTATGTATTGTTACAATTCACAATACTTTCAACACTCAAGGGACTAAAATCTGACGGTGAAATTGTTACCAGGGTATCCGGATCTTCTCCGATATTTTTTATGTAGTGCGTTTGATTTTTAATCTGTTTGGTTATCGTCGTCAGAACGAGAATTTCATCGGTTTTCGGGTTTACGTTCAAGACAATGAGAAACCGCCCTCCGCTATATGGAGTTCCGTCCCTATTTATCGTCTCAAGATGATAATGACAAACTGTTCCCTGTTCTATGTAAACAGCCGCAATGATGTCAGACGGTATGTTCATTTACGCTAATAGAGCTTCGACTTCTTTGTGTTCCAAATAAATATCTTTTGCCACGGCAAGATTTTCTGCCGGTACTTTGAATATGTCTGATTTGGTTTTTGACGGATTTAAGAAAAAGTCAATATAATCCATTGGTACGCTTCTTTTTCCTTGTTTAATTTCTTTCTCATGTTTTGCCCATTCAGGGTACTCATGTGAAATATCTGCCAATTCGAATTGATCTTCGGATCCATATTCTTTAAAGACTGTCTCGAATGCTTCGATGTCCGTTTGGGAAAACAAATCCAAATCTACTTCTTTTTTAGAGACGATTGTTTGTAATTTTTTGTCATCTTTAGGATATCCCAGAAATTCATGTGCGTATTTTAGGCAAACGGAATTAAGATTAGTATTAGACAAATTGGCAACATTCAATATATTGGATCCTACCGGCCCAAGTTTCATTGCAAAATAAATATCTCCAACAACAGGCCTGCCATATTTTCGTATATGATATCGATCGGCAAAATAGATAAGCTTTACGGATTTCATTTTATTAATTGTTCCGTCCTTTTTCCGGGCAAAATAATTAATGGCTTGTGTGGCTTTTTTACAGATAGAGGTGTTCATAGTGTGTATAGTATAGCATATTCAGCGCCTCCCGGCGCGACTTGCTAGTCGCCCATCTCCAACCTCTCATCCACCCGTATTTGCTCCACAAATTCGCCCACGTGGCTGACGAGAATGAGCGCGCCTTGGTAGCTGTCGAGCGCACGGGCGATGACGGGGAGATGGCGGAAATTGATGTGGTTGGTCGGCTCGTCCATGATGAGGAGACCCGGTTTCTGGAGAACGAGGCGGGCGAAGGCGACGAGGCCTTTTTGACCCTCGGAGAGATCGCCGATCCGGGTATGAATGGTCTCGGCATTGATGAGGAAGCTCGCCGCCGTGGCGCGCAGGTCGGACTCGATGAGGCGGCCTTCGGTCGCGCGGATGATGCGCTCGAGCGACTGGTAGACCGTGTCGTTAAAATCCATCATGGAAAAATCCTGCCGGTAATAGCCCACGCGACAGCCGGGGGTGATCGAGATGCCGAGCGCGTTGCCGGAGGCGTCTTTGCTTTTCTCATCGAGCGGGTATTTGACCGTGCCGGATGCATCCATTTCGTTGCCTCCTTCGCCTGTCCCTTTCGCTACGGCAAAAATCTTCTCGAGGAGCGTGCTCTTGCCACAACCATTCGGCCCCGCGATCAGCAGATGCCGATTCTTGCGCAATGAAATCGCCGCTTTGCGCGTCACCGGCCGATGCGTCTTCGGCGACAAACACGAATACGACGAAATATGCATGATCTCCCCCGGCAGACTCGAAATATCCGGCTGGACGG
>CAZQKU010000054.1:0-5830 GCA_964593965.1 uncultured Candidatus Saccharibacteria bacterium
GCTTTTGCATACTGAATGTTAAAAAGGCAGTAATCGGCACCGGAATCAACAATACCGATAGTGGTAATACTCCCGGCATGGCCGATCAATTCAACATCAACAACAGGCCGTCTAAAATGAGGCTTGTTTGGATCCCTGTTCATCTGCGTCAAGTATCTATATTTCATCTGGTCAGTGGCGAGTAAATGGTATCGAATGGCATGACACGAAACATCTTGACACCAGTCTTACCCTTTACCTTGCCCATGATGCTGTCGAGCGTAGTGCCACTAGCAAAGACTTCACCGTAATCTGGAGATACGGCTACCCACTTGTCCTTGAATGACTGCAATAGTTTATTAAAATTTGCACTTGTTTTATCCATATATTTTGTTGACGGTTTGAGTATATACATATTTCGGGAAGAAATCAATAGAATGTATGAATTGAATTCAGTATATAAAACTGCCCTTACTAGGATTCGCCGACCACGTCGGCAGGTACTTTTCCGGTCTCACGTCGCAAACTCCGCTCGACACAGAAAAGTCTTTCGAATCCTAGACGCGAGACGCGCAGGCGTCTCGCTCACGCGCACAAAATGCGCTTCGCTTATTTTGTGCGCGTGCTAGGATTCGAACCTAGGACCCCACCAGTATCAGTGGTGTGCTCTACCAACTGAGCTACACGCGCAATTATATGTGTATCATGAACATTACACACTTGAAAGAAGACAAGAGAAATATAGCAGAAATCGGCTTTTTAGGCAATAAAAATATAAAAATAAAAAAGCCGCCCCGGTATAAACCTCAAGGGCGGCGTATCATGTGTAGGCCATGTACTTAATGTTTGAATTTGAAGTACAGATCGACGCATCCCATCCATCCCATAAGCAGGACGGAGAGGAACAACATCTTGTAGGCAAGCGGCCATTCCGCAAACCTAACAATGGCTGATTTCGTCTTTTGGACGAACGTGCAGCGGGTCGGGAAAAGTCTTTCCCGACCTGCCGCGGTCAACGGAATTATGGTGTTCATACTTTTTTAATCTTATCATAGTTGATTAAAAAAGTCAAGTTGGGTCGGAAATACAGTTTGTATGCGTCGTGACCTAAGGAGACTTACACACAGTAGTAAGTGGAGGTTACAACCGATCTTCTTGGCTGGTTGTGCTCGATCTGGTTCATTAACAAGCTGTTTCACTATTAAACATACGGTGGAAAGCTGACTGCCATGTTCTTTTTGTTTTTGTTCAATTTCAGTTATCTTTTCAGCAAGATCGGCATGTGGAGACAACAATTCTCTCATTTTTATAAATGCCCGGACGATAAATATACTCATCGTCACTGCTCGTTCACTTTTCAAAACAGCTGAAAGCATGGCTACCCCATGTTCAGTAAAAACATACGGTAAATAACGCCGACCACCGCGACCAATCTTTGAGGTCGCAATTTGCGACCTCAAAGATACAAACTCATCTTCGGATAGTTCAAACATAAAATCAGGCGGAAATCTTATGCTATTACGACGTACTTGTTCTTTAAGACGTTTGGTTGAAATTCCATACAGCTCAGCGAGATCAGCATCAAGCATTACTTTGAAACTGCGAACTATGTAAATCTTATTCTCAATTATGATATGAATCTGATCTTTTTCTATTTCTTCCATCTTTGAATTTTAATCTCCCATACATCAGATGTCTATAGTTTTTTATACGAAAAGTTCATAGAAATTTTAATAAAAATTGAACAGAATTTTATCTATAAGTGATATAAAGTTTGATATTCCAATCTGAAATATCAAAAAAAATATCAGTTTATACTCAATATCTCTAGGACTTCTTTGCCTTCTGTGCTTTCTTCGCCTGCCATTTTTCCCATGTTACGAGAAGCGGCGATCCGATACAGATAGACGAGTACGTACCGGCGGCAATACCGACGATGAGCGTCAGAGCGAAATGCTGGGTCGATTCCCCACCGACGAAATACAGCACAACGAGAGCGAAAAGAGCCGTCAGCGACGTGTTGATTGAACGAGTAAAAGTCTGATTGATGCTTTCACCCACGATATCAGCGAACGGCTTCTTGGCCGGAGCATGGCGGAGATTTTCGCGGACGCGGTCGAAGACGACGATAGTGTCATGAACGGAAAAGCCGAGGACGACAAGAAGTGCCGTGACAAAAAGAGTGTCTACTTCATAGCCGTAGAAATGACCGAGGATGGCGAAGAGTCCGGTCGGAATAATGACATTGTGGATGAGGCCGACGACAGCGACGATACCATATTTCCACGATGAGATGGGTTGCGAGACTTTGCGGAAAGCGAAAGCAATGAAAAGGACGATGGCCAGAACAACGAAGACGATGGCCATAATGGAAGCACGGGCCGCCTGCGCCCCGAGAACGGGACCGATGGAATCAAATTGCTTTTCTTGGACAGTACCGAGGTTTGTACTCGACGCGACAGCGGTACCCGAGACTGCCGTGCTCGAAGCCACGTTATTGCCAGTTCCACTACCGGTAACACCGAGTGCACTCTCCACAGCCACTTTCTCCGGCTCGGTGACATTTCGCAGGCGAATGATGTAGCCGGTATCCCCTGTCGGCTGAATGGATGGTTCGAGGTTCGGAGCGACAGCAGAAATAGAAGAAATTTGTGAGAGAACTGTCGCCTGATCGGGTCGACCATTTGGAAATGCAGACCCTGCCCCTGTCGGATAATTGAGCTCGACCAATGTCCCGCCTTTGAAATCAATGCCCAAATCAAGTCCCCATATGCATATCGCCAAAATAGATGCAATGACCAGAATTGCCGAGAAAGTGTAGAAAAATTTTCGATGATTGACGATAAACATGTTATTTTTTGAAATGGAAACCATTACTGAATAAGAACCGGCTGACCTTGCCGTCATTTTTCGGTGCAATAGCATAGAGGAACATCCGTGAAGCACTGATAGCGGTAAACATGCTGACGAGAACACCGATGACGAAGACGAGAGCGAAACCAGTCACGACAGATGTACTGCCAAAATAATAGAGGATAATGCCGGTAATGATGCTCGATGTGTTCGAGTCACGAATGGAAGGCCACGCACGGGAAAAACCTTCATGCATGGCGAGAGCTAACGGCGATCCTTTACGAAGTTCTTCCTTCATGCGCTCAAAAATAAGAATATTGGCATCCACAGCCATACCAATGGTGATGATGAAGCCGGCAATGCCTGCGGCAGTCAGCGTCACCGGAATTAATTTAAATAGAGCGAGCATGATAGCGGTGTAAACGCCAAGAGCACAAACGGCCACCACACCCGGCAATCGGTACCAAATGATAAGGAAAGCTCCAATGATGATAAAAGAAATGATACCGACGTCTATACCGCCTTGCACTGCCGACTGACCAAGAGAAGCACCAATCGTTTCAGTGGAAACAAGAGTAATCGGCACCGGTAAAGCACCATAATTCAAATTTCTGACCAGCTCTTGTGCCGCCGACACCGTAAAGTTACCGGAAATCTGAGCTTGGCCGTTCAAGATCGGTTCCTGAACAACTGGCGCGGAAATCATATCACCGTCGAGAAAAATGCCGATGATATTACCGATGTTTGCTTTGGTTGTCGAAGCAAACAGTGCCGTACCTTCGGCGTTGAAATTAAGTGAGACCACCGGTGCACCGCTCGTCGAGTCGAAATTGAGTGCCGCACTCTGGAGCATCCGACCGGTGAGTCCGATCGGCTGGAAAGCCGCCATGGTTGTAGAAGCTTGCTCGGCGGCTGTCATCGTCGCTGTCGTCGAAGCGAGAATTTGCTGTTCCTTTGCCGTTAAAACTTTAAACTCCAAGACCGGTGTCTGACCAATATTAGCGATAGCTTGACTGATGTCGGTGACACCGGGCAATTCGACGATGAGCTGGTTGCCGCCTTGGACTTCGACGAGCGGTTCCGAAACGCCGAAAGCATTGACCCGCCGACTGATGACGTTTTGTAAAGCAAGCATAGAACTAGCCGCTTCAGTAGCGGGAATTTGAGAAAGGTCGGCTTGATAGACCAGATGCGAGCCGCCGGCCAGGTCGAGGCCGAGCTTAAAAGAAAAATGACCGAGGGTAGAAGTTGGCGCCGTTCGCGAATACACCTGAGAATAATAAACGAAAGAGCCGACCAGGACGGCCGCAATGAGTATCATCGCCGCAATAGCTCTCGTTTTTATCATACTGGATGGTTGGTTAAGCCATTATATGGCCCTATGTAACGTATACGCTATATTATATATATATTTTACTTTCCTGCAAATGAGAAGAGGACTTTCATGGTTTGGAGGGCGATTTTTATATCGAGAAAGATCGATCGATTCTTCACGTAATACAAATCATAGGAAAGCTTGTTTCTGGTCTTTTCGTCATCAACACCATGGTGCGGATGCTCTCCATAAATCTGTGCCCAACCGGAGAGTCCCGGCTTGACAATATGACGAAGATTGTAATACGGAATCTTGGCGGCGTAGGCGGCGACAGGATCGGGAAATTCCGGCCGCGGGCCGATGAGTGAAATGTCACCTTTGAGCACGCTCCAGAGCTGAGGTAGTTCAACAATACGGCTCTTGCGCAACCATGTGCCGACGCGAGTGATCGTGTTGATTTGCGGTATGTCGAAGGATCCTGATTTCTTTATATCCTTTCCTCCACTATCGTCTGTCACAGACATACTACCCCATCGGCCATCATCATTTGCAATACTCATGGTACGGAATTTCATGATCTTGACCATGCGACCGCTTTGACCAACACGCCGTTGATAGCTGAAGATTACCCCTTTATCGTCAAGCTTGATGGCCGCATAGACAAACGGATAGACGATAAGAGAAATGACACCGAGCACGGCGGAAATGACTACATCCATGGTTCGTTTGAGAATATCGAAAGCGGTCTTCGACGTGGCGGAAATGTTTTCCAAACACCAGGCATCGTCCACCAGAGAAAGCGGAATACGGTTGAAAAGATCTTCATAGAGCATGCGGGTATCAACAAATTCGACGGCGGAAAAAATCAGTTTGTACAAAGCCGGTACGACGGGATGAACGGCTTTATCGGAAAGATCAGCGGCAATGAAAGTGATAACTTTCTGGCGGATGTGTTCGAGAACATCAGCCACGACCTTGGTAGTTCCTTGAGCGGTTCCGTGCGGATTATTTTTTATTTCATCCTTGAAAGCGGTAGCATCAATCCATTCAACAAAAAATACACCGTAGCGGGGATTATTATTGATCTCATTATAAATCTCCGCCGCGGCATTGAGCGTCTGTTCAGACTTGCTGAGAACATTTTTTCTGGCAATGAGAAGGGCTGGGTATTTTTTCTTTGATTCAAAAAGGACAATGGCAACGAGACGCCAAATGGTGGTTAAGACAAGCGCAAGGAAAAGATAAATAAAAAGGAACAGTTTCGGCGAAATATCGAAGTACGGCAGAAAATAGAAAAAGACGATGGCAATGATAGCGTTGGTGACCTGGACATTGAGTAGAGTCTGGCTGATCCGCCGGCGCAACATGAGAGTGCGCTTTTCATAGAGCCCCGCCACAAAATAGACCAGAATAGAAGTGGCAAAGAGAAATGAGAAAGGAATAAGGTGTGATAGAAAAAGGTTACCTGATGGCACTGAGCCATAACGCACTATGAGAGCCAAAAAAAGGCTTATAATAAGGGCTGAAACGTCACCGATAAAAAGTACCAGCGTCTCCCTTTTGTTTGCCATGATCATACCGTTATCATATACCATAAGATGTGGTATTGTAAAAGGGTGAAAGTGCTATATCTCATCACCAAGTCGAATTGGGGCGGGGCGCAGAGGCACGTCTTTGATCTCG
>CAZQKU010000055.1:0-5785 GCA_964593965.1 uncultured Candidatus Saccharibacteria bacterium
CCAGTTATTGTCAGTGCAAGCGAGAAAAACACAAAAACTTTATCAAAATTTTATTTCGAAAAGTGTATAATACTAAGATGATTAAAAAAATGGCAAAGTATTGAACAAAGCTGATGTTGCAAGAAAAGCACTCACTCGCCTTAGCGAAAAAGAGGCTATTCTTGCCGTCCGTCGAGCAAAACATGAGCCAAATTTGAAAGGCGATCTTCGAGATTTGATGAAGAGGATATAAAAGATACGAGGATAAGAGAAAAACAAAATCAAATATAGAGATTTCAGAGAAACTCTCGGAGCAAAGTGTCAGCAGACAGCTTTGCGAGAGGGAGGCAACCGTTCAGCAGAACGGTATGCCGGTTTCTCGGAAATCTCTATATTTGATTTTGTTATCTACTTCCTCGCCTCAATAATCTCCTTCGCCACATTCGCCGGCACCACCTCATAGTGATCAAACTCCATCATCGCACTTCCCTGTCCCGAGGTCATCGAACGAAGCTGAGTGGTATAACCGAACATCTCGGAGAGCGGCACTTTGGCGTGGAGAACTTTGACTTGGCCGCGCTCGGTCATTTCTTCGATGGTACCACGCTTGGAAGAAACAGAACCAGTGACATCACCCATAAATTTCTCAGGGAAAAGGACTTCAAGCTTCATAATAGGCTCAAGAATAACGGGCTTTGCCCGCTTGGCGGCATCCTGGAATGCCTGCGAACCGGCAATCTTATAGGCGATTTCCGAAGAGTCCACATCGTGATACGAGCCGAAGGTCAGCTCGCAGGAAACATTGACCATTTTATAACCAGCAACGATACCGCGATCCATAGCTTCATGAACGCCTTTCTCAACAGCTGGAATGAATTCGTTTGGAATGACACCTCCTTTAATAGAGTTGATAAATTCAAAATCATCGTAACGGCTGACATTTTTTGGAATTTTCTGGCCTTCGACGAGCGGTTTCATCGGCGAAAGCGTAAGCACGACGTGACCGTATTGACCCTTACCGCCAGTCTGCTTGATGTATTTCGCTTCAGCCTCCGCAGAGCTAAGAATAGTCTCGCGGTATGCCACTTGCGGCTTGCCGACATTTGCTTCGACACCAAACTCACGCTTCATACGATCAACCATGATTTCGAGATGAAGCTCACCCATACCGGAAATAATCGTCTCTCCTGTTTCGCTGTTCGATGAAACTCTGAATGTTGGGTCTTCATTGCCGAGTTTGTGGAGAGCCATACCCATTTTTTCCTGATCGGCTTTGGTCTTGGGCTCAATACGAAGCGAGACGACTGGCTGCATAAACTTGATCACTTCAAGGACGATAGGATTGTCCTCGTCGCAGAAGGTATTCGACGTCAAAGCATCCTTGATACCCACCGCCGCGGCAATTTCCCCGGCGAAAACTTTCTTCACTTCTTCACGATCATTAGCCTGGAGACGGACAATACGGCCGAGACGCTCTTTTTTGCCCGTCGTCGAATTGTAAAGATATGTACCCGCTTCAATCGTGCCCGAATAGACACGGAAGAATGTCAGCTGACCGACGAACGGGTCGTTCTGAAGCTTGAAAGCCAATGCAGAAAAAGGCTCTTCGTCCGATGCGTGGCGGATGACTTCCTCGCCGGTGTTGGGATTTATCCCTTTGACCGGAGGAATGTCGAGCGGCGACGGCAAATAGTCTATGACCGCGTCGAGAACAAGCTGAACGCCGACATTCTTCAAAGCGGAACCTGTAAAGACCGGAAACATTTTATTGGCAATGACAGCTGTGCGAATGACCTTTTTCAAATCATCAAGAGCGATTTCCTTGCCGTCGAGATATTTCTGCATAAGCGTATCATCGTGCTCAACCGCTTTTTCAATAAGCTCGGCACGATATTTCTTAGCATCTTCGAGAAGACTGGCGGGAATTTCCTCTTCGCGTATTTTCTCGCCTTTTTCACCATCGAAATAATAGGCTTTCATCCGTAGGAGATCCACCACACCTTTATGCTCGCTTTCAAGCCCGATAGGAATCTGGAATCTAACCGCATGTTTATTGAGACGTTCGAGAATGGAAGCGTAGGACTTTTCAAAACTTGCGCCGATACGATCCATTTTATTGATAAAACAAAGACGCGGCACACTGCTTTCATCGGCATAACGCCAGTTCGTTTCTGATTGCGGCTCCACTCCTGCCACTCCGTCGAAAACAACGACGGCACCATCGAGTACGCGCAGAGATCGCTTCACTTCCACCGTAAAGTCAATATGCCCCGGCGTATCAATGACGTTAAAACGGCATTTCTTGCTGACATCGGGCTTACCATCAGCACCCTTCACACCTGCTGGGCCCACAGCATAACCAGTCATATAGGTAGGATTCCAGAAACAGGTGATGGCCGCGGCAGTAATAGTGATGCCACGCTCGCGCTCCTGTTCCATCCAGTCGGTCGTCGTCGCTCCGTCATGGACTTCGCCGATCTTGTGGATCATACCGGTATAATAGAGAATACGCTCCGAGGTCGTCGTCTTACCCGCATCAATATGGGCAATAACCCCGAAATTTCGTACTCGTTCAAGTGGATAGTCGCGTTGCATATAATTATTGATACTCTTGTCTGTAGCCGGAAAACCGGCGACGTTAAGTGTGTTAAAAAAATTAAGTAAATAAAAAAGAGACAGCTCTCTTGATACGGACAAGCTTATAGTAAATGAGGCGAATAATCAAGTATTTATTCTTTTTTAAATATGTTTTTTTAATATGTAGTGTCGTTCCTCCGCTCGATGTCCAGGATTTGTACGCTCTTCCCTACGATGTAGAACTTGATCCGGATATCTCCTTTTCTGACGCGATACAGTCCGTCCATATCCTTGAGCTTTTTCACATCGAGTCCCTGCAGGTCAAACTTGATGATCCGTTCAAGAAGATGTTCCACGATGGCCCGTTCTTTGGGAATGAGCTTAGCCAAGAATTTCTCCAGCTTCGTCATGCCATCTTTCGCAGAGCAGCCAATACATTGGTTGCCGCTACGCCGCCTTTCTTGATTGTGGTGAAATCAATGACCTTTTCCCATGCGCCCTCATCACCCCACTCATCCACGGGCTCGATTCTAAAAATCGGACTAGATCTTTTTATAACAAGAAAAGAATGACCTTTCTGGACTTTGTCTATGTATTTTTTGGTGTTGAGCCTCAAGTCCTTGAGTCCCACAATGCCTTGGTGTTTTGTTTTGATCATCATGCAGTAAGTTTATCTTAAGGTAATCTTGGTTGTCAAGGCGAATTGTCGTTATTTTCAATTAAACTTTATTCCATATCATCTCAAATATCTGTTTGACACTTTCGGCAAGTTCGGCGCTTTCAATAATCACCGATTGCATTGATTTAAAAAGCACGATTCGGACAAATATATCTCCGGCTTCGAGGGAGGTCTTTGATGAGTAAAGGCTGTAGGGAATGGTCTTGATTAAGTTTCCATAACGTTTATCATCTTGCAGATATTGTTTAGTGGTTTCGTGTTCGGGTGTAATTACACGAAAGCTTACTCCCGCCTCGCGCATATTTTTTGGCCAAGAATTAAATATTTCCATAAGTTCAGGTGAGGCGTCTTCGGTGGTTGCATAAAATCCCACCACTTCTTTTCCCTTCATTTCCTTTGATCTATAGTAGAGAGAATCTTTTACCCCGTTAAGTCCTTCGTAAAAAAGGGTACGAACTTTTGTCTTATTGTTTTCAGCCATGGTAATGAGATCGGGTAAAGCCTTTTTTGCTTGTCTGAGACGCTCCTCTACCGAGGCAAAAAATTCTTCCGGCGGCCGAGCTATGAATTGCTGTTTTTTTACCCGGGGTACTTTCAACGCCAAACCCTTTTTTATAAGTTCACCCAGGATAACGTAGGTGGTTGGCTTTTTTAATCCTGAACGTTCAGAAACGCTATACGCAGAGGCTTTACCCAACTGGAGAAGGGTAATATACACCCGTGCTTCTTTTTCACTTATACCAACGCTCGTCAGATTTTGTATTAAAGTTTCCATATATGAAGCATATACTATTATCAATAAATAGTTAATATTTATGATGACTTAATGTATAAACTTAATTATAGCTTTATTCATAGGCCTATAAAGGCTATATTTTGGATATTAAAAATGACTATTTATTGACAATTTTGACAGAAGTGATATTATGTTACCAGATAAGAACATTAACACAACTTAAACTTCTCTTATGAATACAACAGAATTGCCCGAATCGGTAGACCTTTGGTTTAACTCTGTTGTATCCAAAACAACAGAGACGCCCACTATGAAAGTGTGGGATGAAATCTGCGCTGTATTGAGAAATGAGCCTCCAAAGCTCCTCTCTGTCATCGCCACTCGCTGGTGCGAACTTCAATGTGAGCACTGTGTTTTTCAAAGAGAGAGTTTTGCTCGTATGAATGAGCAGCTCCCTCTGATTGTCGCCGGCTTAGTTCCCGAAATGCAGGGAGGCACGCTTGTTCATGAAGGCCGAGTCTTCAGACCTGAGCACAGGGATATTTTCCTTGCTGCAAAAGGTATGAAGCGCGGTCTCATCGACAGGGGTTCCTACTTGGCACATGAGGGATCCATGCCACAGCTTGATCATTTGGATGTTTCACTGGACGGTCCGGAAAACATCCACAATAGACAGCGCCGGAATGCACGCGCGTACGAAACCGCCATGCGCGGATTGGTACGCGGGCCGGAATTTGCCCAGAAGGTCAGCTCGCTGTTTACGGCTACGAAAATTAATTTTTCGTATGCATTGCAAACGGCAAAGCTTTTACCGGAAAGGGTGGAGTGGCATGTGACACCGGTTTCGCCTGCGCGACCGGAAATTACGCACCTGGAGCTTTCTGTTGAGGAGATGAGTATTATTCTTTCGGATCTCAAGGCTGTGAATCATAGTATCCGACCAGTAGTTTTTCGGATCTATGAGCTTGCGGATCTACTCAAAGTAGCCCAAGTAATCGGGAAAAGCGATTTCAGTGAATTGTTCAGGAATGCATCGGTCGCGCGTTCAACAATTCTCTTTGATCTGGAAGGATTAAAGATCGCCTATTACCCAAAAAGCCTGCTCGCGAACGAGACTCTGGTGGTTGACAGTGACGGAAGTTACTTGATGCCTGGTTCTGTTGCTTTTTCAAGTACGGAATTACAAAAACAGTTCTCTCGTTTCGGCGAAGACATAGCCGGAAATGTGGTATGTCGGATACGAGAAGGTGATACTGTGGGGACGCTATACCCAAAACTCATGGATGCATGGCAGAAGCGTTTTGAAGGTTTTCGCGAGGAAATCTCTGCCATACATAAACAATTAACCTAACGAAAGGAGGTGAATAAAATGAATCAAGCCATGATTCAGTGCGGCAGTTTCGCAAACGTCGGCTCGGCGGGTGTGCCGGGCAGTGTGCGGAAGCCGCGTCCTACTGCAAAGTAGGCGAACCCTAGCCGTTCGGCTGAGGTATAGGTGGTGATAGAGCGAGGTCCAAACCCTCGCTCTTTATTTTTTTATAAAAATATTATTTGACTCTCGGTTATTTTTTGTTATTATTCATAGTACAGGATGTATCCTCGTACATTGTAATTACGTTAAATTCCAGCAATCTGTTTCTGACAGCAGAAAGGCGTCTACTGCGGACTTCCGTCTTCGGACGGATGCTAGATGAGGGAACAGTCGCCCCTCTAGAAACAGATTATTGGAATGTAGCCTGAAACTTTTGGCATAAGGTATATTTTCGACGGCCTGTTTTTCATAAAATATGCTTCAGTTTCTTTTTCGTGGGAGC
>CAZQKU010000056.1:0-5751 GCA_964593965.1 uncultured Candidatus Saccharibacteria bacterium
TACCACCACGTTTATTATCTTTCCGTTTACTCTGTGCAAAGGCTCTTCCTTCGTCAATGGGGACTGGTAGGAAAGGAGGTTCTATCAGCTTATGCTGCCGCAGTATTTCTGCTCTGTGGTGGAGGTGCTCGATAAATTGTTGTTTTGATGGGGTCATGGTTAATTGCAATGGGCATTACACGAATTATCGCATCGAGAACATACCCAATGGTTAGTACCTTCTTCTCCTTCCTCGGTATTCACCGGCGCGTTGCAACAGTCTGAGAGCCAATCGTATACTTTCTTTTCCATATAAGATACTCTTTTAATTGTTAATCAAAAATGCGTTGCTCTATTTTGAGTTTGTCTAAATTAGTCATGTCAGTTTTGTATCTCCCCGACCTTTTGGATAAATTAAGTGATAGGTAATTGTTGCGGCAGTTTTTTCGTCAAATCGACCTTTTAACTCTTTTCTCCCTTTATCTATTGCGTCGTTAACTTCTACAGCACGCTCTATTTGTTTCTTCGAGAGTTTCATATTATTTATGTAAGGCTAGTAATGGCAGTTTATAAGTTATTGTAATAGGGACAATCAAAAGCTCTGTGCCGTCTTTAAAAACTTTCGGCTTTGTTTTTTGAACGTAAATCATTGGAAGCGTTGCGGGTTGAAATATCTTGCCATTCCGATACATGGCCGCCCACGCTTTTACCTTCTTTTCTTTTGAGAGTCCCATGTTAGTGAGTGGTTAAATAATTCAAATAACCTATTGCCTTAGGGGCGAACGCAACGGACGTAGTACTGATCCGCCTCAGTGACGTTGCCCGTGCCGCCGCCGTAGAGGGCCACGTACCAGGCGTAGGCCGGACTAAGGTAGTACTCCGTAGACGACCAGAAGTATCGGTCATCGCCAGTCAAAATTCCTTCGTCAAATGCTTGTATCAGTTCAACTCGTGTTGGAAGCCTCCAACCCTTTCCTTGTGCTTTACACCACTTTTTAGCATCTTCCCAATTCATTTCCTTATCAGAGACTGCGCCCCATTCTAAAGTCTTAGCAGGAATAACTTGTTTGATGTTCTCCTTAATCTCCTGTCCGCACGTTTTGCATTTATTCATGTTTCGCTTGTTAGTGAGTGGTTAAATCATATCGTAGAGAGCTTTTGCCGCTCGCTCGACTTCTTTTAAGTGGTCAACCATTTCATCTATTTCCTTTCTCAAGGTTTTCACTTCCTCTTCAAGAGCACCTATTTGTTCATCTTTATCGTCCATATTATTTTTGTTGGCTTATAATGTCTTTGAGGTGAGAAATTAAATACGATTTCATGCTTTTTAAGCCGTCATCATACTCATTGCTCTCAAACTTTGGTTCTGTATCAGGTATTTTTTCCACTTCCTCCACAACAGATTGTAAAGTCTCTCGTCTTGTCTCCTCTTTAGCAGTAGAGAGGAGAGAACGGAGTTCGTTGGAGTATTGTTCTATTACGGTGTCACGTTCGTCTCCTGTAGTTTCATTTTCATAGTCTCGCCAAAAATCAAACAGAAAGTCTTTTGGCTCCCAGTTACTAATGGAGGGGGAGTGAGGAAATTTCCCAAATGCGTTTCCACACCAACAGTTCTTTTGTTTAGAGTCAGGGGTCATGTTAAAAGAGTTAGCTAATAATTCGCTCGTCCCCGCTCACGTCCTCTGCGTTTCCCTGCCGGCTGGGACACGAACGGGGTGAAAGAACTACTGTTTGATCATGCAACCTTGATTGAACAGGCATGAGGTGCCGTTGTAGGGCACATAGGTGCTCTTAGAACCGCAACCGCCACCAACTTGATCTACATGCCAACCCGGCGCGAGCTGGCTCGAGCACCACGGCATTGAACCTCCAGTAGGGGCATTTGGTGTAGCTGTTACGTCAACTGTATGGTCAAACGCATCTCCTATTATATCAACCGAGCCTATAGCTCCTTGTGATATACCGTCTATAGCGACATTTGAAAGCGTATAACCGGTATTTGCACCTGCGAGAAACGTCTGCGTAGCACCGTCGAGAACGAATACAACACCGCTCGGGCTCACCGTGGCGCCCGTGCCGGCCGTCGCTGTTACGTTAGAATCTGCAAAACTTACTGCGGGCAATGCGAGGAGCGCGATGCCTACTGCTATACCTATAATTTTATTCATAACAATTTCTACTAACTTATAATTTGAACCAAAGAACTGTGTCTCTCTTCCCCCGACGAGACTGAACGGGCTAAAATGGAATGTCGTCTGAGGCTTCTTCCTCAGTATGCACCGGCTCCGACGTGGATACTCCACCTTGCGCAGCCCGTGCCTTCTCCTTTTTCTTTTCGATAATAGTTTCGACTGGCGTACACTTTGCGAGCTTGGCGAGCTCCTCCTCCGTGATTGCTGTGTCCTTACGACTGGGGAGTATATTGTAATCGAACACTACTTTGCCGTTAAACTTCTTGCCGTTATCGGTGGCGCTGATGTTAATTCCATAGGGCATCGGCCAGCCCTCAAAACCCGACTCCTCACTGCGCTTGAGCGCCGTCAATTGTTTCGCAATCGCCCATGTGAGAGTCAATATAACGAGCTTTTGCGACTTGCGGTCAATCGCCCAGCACAACCACTTTTTTGTGAGCTGTGGCTGGCTGATATCTTTCGGATCCAGCCCATCTGCCTTGGCCTTTGCCACCTTGGCCTCGTATTCGGCGTCCATTAGCTTCTCGTTGCAGAAGGGTGCTCCCTCGTAGCACGTTCCAAAACCCCAGCGCGATACCTCAATATTTGGCTCCGTGAGGATGTGGAGCCGGTTGTCGCCTTCCACCAGCTTATAAAAGTCGCTCGAGCTCCCCATTTCCTTGCTTACCTTGTCTACCCCTGTTTCAAATGAGTCCATAGTTATTTTTTCTTACCTGCTAAGTGCATGATTAAATGAGCAATGAAGTGTAGTATTTGTTCCATATTAGAGCGTTATTTCTTGATACGGGTACTTGATAACCTTGCCGTCTATAACTATGAACGCTATTTTGTGCTGGTTGTTGTAGGCTTTGATAGTGCCGGTCTCGTCGCCTATCTTTATTTTGGTGCCGAGATGCTGTGCTGTTAATGGTATGTCAATCATGCTGTTTCCTCCTCTTCTGCCGGCGCGTCCGGCATCTTAGCGGATAATTCTTCGACGTTGTAGCCCTCGGCCTCTATTGCCGCCTTCCACTCAAGATTTTTTGGCGTCATCTTGGCTCCTGTTTTAACCCGCTTGAGCAGTCCGTTCCACTGTATCGCTTTTTTCCCGTATATTTCGTCGTACTCGCGCGGCTCCTTAAAGCCATACAAGCGGGTAAGGTAGTTGCTCCACGATACATTGAGGTTTTTAGTAAACTTGTTATTTTGTTCGTCCCAGATGATAAGTTTTTCCTTTGGCGGCTCGATGCCGGCCATGTAGTATTTGCTTATTATCTCTATTGGCTTGCGGTACTTCGCTTCCATTTCCGGCGTGAGCTCTACCACAAACTCCATCATGCGCTCGTCGTTGCGGTTGAGGTAGGCGAGGATACCGCGGGTGTAGCCTTTTGATACAAGATAGTGAGTAAGTTGTAGCTCGTTACGCGCCACCGGCTTGTTGGATTTCTCCATGTCGTCCATGGCGTAGTCGCTGATGCTCTTGAGCTCGATAGGCATGGGCTCAAAGCCGTTCGGATACTTTTCAAGGTAGTATTTGATCGCCCGCTCGGCCGCTCGCCGGCGGTTCTCGCTCAAGTAGGCCGCGCCGTCTTTTAGATATTGTGTCGACTTTTCTAAGTCGGCCTTACCGCCTATCAAAAAGTCCAGCTTGCCAGACACGCGCATGAGCCCCTCGTATTGGTGCTGGCAGTTTACCTGTGTTTCAAGCAGTATGCCGGCGCTCTTGAGTATCTGCTCAATGGTAAACTCCCAGTCCACGCCGGCGCCCATTTTACGCTTCGCGCGTTCGTTTGGCGGGTTGCTAGGCTTTTCTCCTTTAAGCCTCAAGTACAGGTCTATAGGGGAGTTGCCGAGCTCGCTCGCCCACAAGTAGTCGCGCGGCTTCATCTCCCACTCTGCTTGGTCTGCAAAGCCCGCATTCCATCCTTCCGATATGCCGCTGATCATATAGTTGTCTCTTGCAATTCCTCTCTATTTTTAATATCTTCGGCGCGTTTAAGGCGATGAGCAAACTCCTCCTTTTTATCTCTCACGGGAGTTTCGCCCCATAGCCACTTTACATACACCTCGCCGCCCTCTTTGTAGATACTTTTTATCTCTACCTCTTGCACGAGTTCGTTGTTAAACATTATGTCGTATTTTTCGCCCACTTTTATTATTTGTGCTGTCATGCAATTTTTTGTTATGGTTAAAGCTCCACTTTTCTGCGCCCGCCCTTTCTCACTGGCACATCGTGGCCGGCCTTTCGCAATCTCACCAACCACCGGTTGATTGTCGCCACGTGTACTCCAAACTCTGCCGCGATGTCTGTGTTTTTCTGCCCGTCTTTTATTTTTGCGGGTATGGTCAAGATTTGCTCTTGAGTAAGTGTTTTTCTTTCCACTTCATTTTGTAGTTAGCTTTTAATGCGTTTATCCTAGCATAAACGAGCGTATATTGCAAGCACGTTTCGCCGGCGTAATCAGTCAATCATATGCTCGCGACAAGAGTCGCACACGTCCATGCTTTCATCTCCTGCGCTGTAGGTTATAAATTCAATTTCCTCGCCTTCATCTGCATCACTATCTTTTGCACCACAATAGTCGCAAGTCATATACTCGACAGTTCTATTTTAATAATTCCGCACGCGCTACATTTCTTGGCCCGGCTCTTTTGGCTTGGATAGTATATGTGTCGACACACTTTAGCCCTCTCTATGCGCTCCAGTAGCCGGTCTAGCACTAGCTCGCGGGTTGGCGCGTAGGCTTGCATAGTGCCTAAGCCCTCTACCGTTTCCGTACCTCGATAGCCGGATACAGTCGGCTCTATTGTGGCTGTCATATTATCCAAAGCGCTTGCCGCTCTCTGTAAACGTGTATTCGTTTGCCAATATGTTATCGTCTACATTCTCGTCGCTTCTCTCTGCCTCGATATAGTTGTAGCCTTGTTTCTCAAGCTCTTTGCATATTTTTACATACTCTGCCTCGAACGCGTCCGCTATTTTGTCTCCCGCGTATTCATCGGTATCGGTTTTTACTATTTCAATGTCTTTGCTGTTGTAATGAT
Source organism: uncultured Candidatus Saccharibacteria bacterium (assembly GCA_964593965.1). Classification (GTDB taxonomy): domain Bacteria; phylum Patescibacteriota; class Minisyncoccia; order Phycocordibacterales; family PALSA-1337; genus PALSA-1337. The sequence goes on from CAZQKU010000056.1 coordinate 5,196, forward strand.
AATAATGTCCACTCTGCTTTATTGTAGCTGTATACTTGCCCCATTCGCACACTCCTTCAAACATCGCGCCATCACCTTGGCAATAGGATAGCGAGTACATCACTTTTGGGCTATCGCATTTTATTTTATTCTGTGCGAGTAAATCTAGCAGTAACTCCTGCATATATTCCTCTAAAAAGTCGTATGTATCTAGCTCTTTATACCATTCGCGCGCCTTTTCTTTGGCCTCCGGCTTCAGTTCGTCGAACGTGTATACCTTTGTCTCAATAGTTTTCATGGTGTTTATTGTTTAGCTTTTAATATCTCTGCCGCCCGCTCTAATGCTTCGAGCTCCTCGCGCTCGTATTCGTGGCTCTCGTGGTCTATCTCGTCGCGCAAGCCGCTATGTAGCATGGTGTACCACTCGCTGTGCGTTTGGTCTTGCATATAGGCGCTCGTTAGATCGTAGCGCGTTCTGATAGTAGAATTGTGTAATGGTCTCATGTTATAAATGCTTAACTGTTAATTTGCGCCAGCCCGCCGCTTTCCACAAACAAAACTCTATATACTTGATCGC
>CAZQKU010000057.1:0-5726 GCA_964593965.1 uncultured Candidatus Saccharibacteria bacterium
CTCCTGAGCGAGACGCCTGCGCGTCTCGCGCGCAGGAATCGAAAGACTTTTCCGTCTCGGTGAGCGAAGCGAATAAGAGCGGAAAAGTACCTGGCTACGTAGTAGCCGATTCCTTATAAAAATCCACCGACATAGTCGGAGATTCCTGTTGCTATATTAAATTTTTATCCAACCCTCTTCAACACCGCCGCCACCCTTCCCTTCACCCTTGACGCCGTATTTTTCTTTATATAATTTTTCTTGGCCGCCTTATCGAGAGCTTGATAAATGACCGGCACGAGAGCGGCGGCTTCTTTTGAGGACTTAGCCGCTATGAGCTTACGGAATTTCTTGAGCGGTACGTCAATAGCCGCTCGAATACGGAGATTGTACACGCGCTTGCGATCTGAAGACCTGAGAGCCTTTTTTGCTGAAGATGTTATCGGCATATATTTCGTATGTAGGAACAAGGCTATCACAGCCGTGCAAAAAAGACAAGAAAACGTATAATGAAGCTGATTATAATTACAATATGATTTCCAAACTAACCGGCACCATCGCCCACAGCGACCCTAAATATATCATCCTCGACGTCGGCGGCGTAGGCTATAAAGTCCACACAACATCCGATACCGCTTTTGGAATGGGCGAAATCGGAGCAAAAAAGACACCCGGAGCAAACACTAGAACCAATCCTGAAACCATCACCCTCTGGACCCATCTCGCTGTCCGCGATGACGCTCTCGATCTCTACGGTTTCACCTCGCGGGAAGAACTTGATTTCTTTGAGCTTCTTATCACTATTTCCGGCATCGGCCCCAAGACCGCTCTTGGCATCCTCAATGTCGCTTCGATCGAGGCTCTCGACTCAGCCATTCGGAACAATGATATCACTCATCTGGTCAAAGTGGCCGGCCTCGGCAGAAAAATAGCCGAAAAAATCGTCAGAGAATTGCAAGATAAGATGGAGGGTATGGATAAAAATCCAGCACATCATAGCGTCCACGATGCCGGCGATATGAGAAATGAGTCTGACGCCCTCGAAGCCTTGAAATCGCTCGGCTACAGTCACAGTGAAGCCCGCACAGCTTTGAGAGAAGTAGATAAAAAAATAAAAGATACCGGAGCAAAAGTAAAAGAAGCATTGAAGATTCTTGGAAAATAAATAAAAAGAAAGAAATTTAAACCATGGAAAAATTACTGCGATCCCTTGAACAATGTATCCCCAAGCCCCTCTACCGCTGGGGTCAGCCGATATACCATCGTACTCTTGCTCTTGGAAGCGCTATCGCTTATGGCTTCCCTTCCCGTCGGATCAACGTTATCGCCGTCACCGGTACCAAAGGCAAGAGCTCAACTGTCGAGCTTGTGAGTGCTATGCTTGAAGAAGCCGGACACCAAACTGCTCTATCGAATACCATCCGCTTCAAGGTGGGCGACCAATCCCGTCCCAACCTTTTTAAAATGTCTATGCCGGGGCGCGGCTTCATGCAGAGATTCCTGCGACAAGCGGTGCGTGCCGGCTGTGAGTATGCGGTTATTGAAATGACCTCGCAAGGTGCGTCACTCTATCGCCACACATTCATTGACATTGATGTTTTGGTTGTCACCAATATCTCACCGGAGCATATCGAGTCTCATGGCTCGTATGAAAACTATGTTGCCGCCAAGTTGGCTATCGGTACACAATTCGAAAAGTCACCGAAGAAAAATAAAGTGCTCATACTCAATACAGACGATGTCAATCTGGAACAATTTGCCCGATTAAAAATCGAAAATAAAATCCAATACAGTCTCGGTGAGATGAAACCATATAGCTTGCTCACTGGAAATAACGGTGTTTCCGATGGCCTCGAATTCACCTATAACTGTCAGCGGATGACTTCTCATCTTTCCGGCACCTTCAACCTCTATAACATTCTCGCGGCTATAAAGACGGCTGAAAGCCAGGGCGTCTCGAGGGAAAAAATCGCCTCTGCTTTGCGAAAATTCAAAGAAATCAAAGGCCGTGTCGAGCGGATCGAAGCGGGACGGGACTTCACCGTCATTGTGGATTATGCTCATACTGCAGATTCGCTCGAGAAACTATATCAAGTTTTTAAAGGGTCTCGTCTCATCGCTGTCCTCGGTGGCACCGGCGGTGGCCGCGATCGCGCCAAGCGCAAGGAAATGGGCAAACTGGCGGCGCGTTATTGCGACTATGTCGTTTTGACCAATGAAGATCCGTATGATGAAGATCCTATGCACATTATCCATGACGTCAAAGCTGGTGTCGAAGAGATATGGCGTAATCACGACAATAAGGCCACCAGCGATACCAAGCCGACTGTCATCCTCGATCGTCGTCTCGCCATCCGCGACGCTATTTCCCATGCTACATCCGGTGACATCATCCTTATCACCGGTAAAGGCACTGATCCTTTCATCATGGGTGCACATGGTAACAATATTCCATGGAGCGATGCACAGGTGGCGCGGGAAGAATTGGAGAAAATGAATAAAAATGAATAAAAATGTCGCGTCTTTCCCCTTCAGCTTTCCATTTTTCATAAACTTTTTCTAAATGAGAATAAAAGTATTTTTTTATCAAAAATATGGCTTATTCTCGTTGGTCGGATGTCTCCTATTCTCATGTAGAAAAAGTACTCAAAAACAGAAGACCAATTCAGAACTTTGATTTTTATGCTAGCTTCGACTAGAGTAAAGTTATGCCCGAACTACCCGAAGTACAAACGACCGCCCACGGCCTTGATACGCATATCCGCGGCTTGACTATCGCTCACGTCTGGACGGATTACAATAGCCCATTCCATACCGGCAAAGATTCGATAAAGGATCCTGCCTATTTCCGTTATTTTAAGAAAGAAATCATAGGAGCAAAAGTTGTTCGCGTAACCCGCCGAGCAAAAAATATTCTCATCCATATTTCAAAGAAGAATAAAAACGAAAGTACCAATCGAAAAATTATTTTAGTCCACATGAAAATGACTGGCCATTTACTCTATGATAATTATGACCGGACTGATCCTTTCAACCGTTTCATCCATCTGATCATCACCTTTTCAAATGAGAAAACGCTTGAACTTTGCGATATGCGCACGTTCGCCAAAGTAACGCTCATTTCGGAAATCTCCGGCAATGACAAAAATCTCAACAGCGAACTCGAACAATCGCTTCATCTCGCCAACATTGGCCCGGAACCGCTTGAAAAAAGTTTCACCTTCGTCGTTTTTAAAGCTCGTCTGGCTCTCCGGCCGAATGGCAGGATAAAAACGGTGCTCATGGATCAGGCGGTCATCGCCGGTATCGGCAACATCTACAGCGATGAAGCCTTGTGGCGGGCGGGACTGCATCCCGAGGAACGGGTCAATACAATTTTCACTTACGATAAAAAAAACAGCCGATCCGAAGATGCCCTCTTAAAAAAATTGTACGCTGCCATAGGGGAAGTCTTGAAGAAAGGCATTGATTTCGGAGGTGATTCCATGTCCGATTATCGCAACATAAACGGTAAACCCGGCAAATTCCAAGGCCAGCATCGCGCATATCGCAAGACTGGTACGAAATGCAGTACACCAGGCTGTACCGGTATCATCATCCGTAAAATCGTCGGTGGTCGCAGTGCGCATTTTTGCAGTGTGCATCAGAGACTTCTTAAAAATCGCCAGCAAAAAGACTAGCCGAATATACCAAAAAGGGCGATGCCAGCCGCAACCGAAACGTTGAGTGATTCTTTTGTACCACGCATAGGAATTTCGGCGATGATGTCGGCGAGGTCGAGAATATCACGATTGATGCCACCGACTTCATTACCGAGAATGAGCAGTATTTTGACTGCGCTAGGTGTAGATTTTTTTGAACTGTCCGAATTTTTCCGATATACCTTCGCACGCACATCCCGGTAATCTACCGACCGAGAATCCTGTTCGATAGCAACAATTTTTCCGTCGAATTTCTCAATAAACTCCACCGGACTTTCTTCCAACTTTTCCCATGCCATGCTTTTCTCCGCTCCAAGCGCCACTTTAGCCAAATCGGCCCGCCTCCTGCCGAACCGGTCTATCGGTGCGGGTGTATATCCTGACAAGAAAATCCGTGTCACGCCGAAAGCGTCAGCCGTGCGGAAAATCGAGCCGACATTGTGGATACTGCGGATGTCATGGAGAAGGAGTAAAACTTCGCTCTGACCGCTAGCCATTTTTTTCATAGTACTCTATACTATAGCGCATGTTGAGTATTTTCCCATCACTCTATACGTACGGCTTAGTGGCGCCACTGATCATTCGCATGGCTTTGGCAGCAGCATTCGGCTGGATAGGCTCTGCGAATGCAAAATCGAAAAGTCCCGGTGGAAAATTCCACATCCTCGGCGTCATTGAAATGTTCCTCGCCCTTTTTATCTTCATCGGCCTTTTCACCCAACTTATGGCACTCTTTATCGCCATCATCCTCGCGGTCAAGCTGGCCTACAAGGTCAAACAGGGCGCTTTCCTTTCCAACGGGGTGAACTATTATCTCATCCTTCTCGTCATGGCTGTATCGCTCATGTTCTCTGGTGCCGGCTGGCTCGCTTTTGACTTACCACTATGATGTGGTATTGTGTGCAAGCAGTATAACAGCGGTATAATAAAAAATTTTGCGCCTATAGCTCAGTTGGTAGAGCATCTCCCTTTTAAGGAGTGGGTCGTTGGTTCGATTCCAACTAGGCGCACCGAGTGAACGCAGTGAACGAGAATGCGCCTAAGGACGCGCCTGCGCGCGTCCGTGTTGGAATCGAAAGACTTTTCCGTCTCGAGTGAGCAAAGCGAATGAGAGCGGAAAAGTACCTGGCTACGTAGTAGCCGATTCCAACTAGGCGCACAGACGGTTAGCCCTTATATTTAGCTCTATTTTGAGGTAGACCCTGATTGGAATCGAACTATAAAATAACTTACGAAACCAATCTTGATACAAACGAAATGTTGACAAATTATATAACCTATGCTAATGTGCAATTAGCTAGTAGAATACTAGACAAAGCCCTTTGAAAAGGCGACTTCAGCGAAACCATACGATTTTTGCTTTATGAGTGTGAAGCAAAAGAGTATGACTGAGATTGAAGAAATGAATTGAAAAACTATGGCGCGTCCCCCTGTTCAACCTGAACATTTAGCGGTAAAAGTGAATCTCACTTTGAAAAAATATCTGAAGGATCGTCTAGAAAACGAAGCAAGAGCACGAGGTATGACAGCTTCAGAATTGTTTGCTATTAAACTCGAACAGCAAAGCGGCGACCTCATTGTCGTTGGGACTTTGAAACAACCGATGGCGTTACAAGAATGTTTGGATTTTCTGAAGGGTTTAAGCGCTCAAGTGACGATTTCTCAAATCCATGGAAATCTTTCATTCGAGGCAATTGGTGGACAACGCACTCTCAAGATTGTTCTTGACAATGCTCCACCGCCTGTATGATTCAGTCTTTACGACCCGCACCCAACGAACAAATAACCCCTTGCTAACACTTGGGGTTCTTTTTTAAAATTCTTCAAAAAAATAACACGTATTAGTATACTCATACCACAAACAGTTTTTAGTTTTTCCTACCATATATACCCAAAAAACTAGAAACTAGGAATTACATACCATCGCCCTAATAAACAGCAACCGATTATATAGTCCTTGCATGTAATCTCTGTCGGAAAATATGGTTATAATACTTTGAATTACGAAACTCCACAACCTGTTGATAACTTTTCCATGTCAAATAC
>CAZQKU010000058.1:0-5653 GCA_964593965.1 uncultured Candidatus Saccharibacteria bacterium
ATCAACTGCCGAAAACACCCGACTGCACCACCCCTGCCGTCGTCAAAGTATTTTTTATAATGGTAACAATGGCACTGGCGCCGATCAAAATGGCAATGCCGATAATGACGGCATAGAAAAATTTCCGGGCTTCTTTGAGCTTTTCCGAATTGCCTTGGGCGGCGATGAACTTGAAACCGACCCAAATCAACGCCAAAACACCAAGAATAACACCGACGTATGTGGCTATATTAACTATGAGATACAGAACATCCTGAACACTGCTGACTTTGAGAGGATTGCAGAGCTGGTTCGCTGGACAGGTGGAATTGGAGGGGTTGGAAGTAGTAAGTGCTGGAGAAGGATTAGTTGTTGAAAGACTCTGAGCATAGACAATGGGTACAAGTAAAAAAGAAACGGCGAAAATGAAAGGGATGAGAGCTTTTGTTAGATTGATATTTCTTTTGAAAAAAATCATTTCATTTATATATAACCTGGTACTTATTTATGACCCCAAAAACGTCGTCGCGCCAAAACCGGGATTGACCACCCAGCCGACCACGGTCTTAACCACAACGAACATAACAAGCATTATTATAAACCCAATGGCTACATTTAGGAAGATGGTTCTCGCTTTCTTCTTGTTCTCATCCTTACCGCTCATATAGAGAAGCCCCGCATACGCAAATAAAGCCACTGCTACCGGTATGGCTATAACAAAGAGCCAGTTAATAGTGGTACCGACCATACTGATGAAGGTTTGGAAATTACATGGAGTTTCTCCATTAATCGGTACACCCGAACACTTAACAAGACCTGTGTATCCATTCAAAGTATAACTATTATTGGCAGTAGCAGTCTGAGCATAGGAAACAGCAGATGGAATCAAAAAAGAGAACATTGAAATGACCACCAGCACCAGATAAATAGCATTTCGGAGAGACTTGTGAGCGCGACGGCGCGAGCACGAGGAAAATTTCAGCAGAAATTTATCCGTACTCTCCGAAATGCTATTTATCTGGTGCTGTTCTTTTTCTATTTTCTCTTCTCTCATTTTATTTTCCTATTTTAATTTCCGCTTATTTCCCCATTAATCTGCCCGCTCGCATTCTGCACCGCCGTCGTTTCGGTCGCCGCACCACTTTCGATTGATTCTACCATATTTTGAAGGATGGTTGCGGTGCCTTGTGGATTGGGATCGAGCCAATCCTCCGAAACGAGAGCGGCTTTGTAGAACATAGTCATATACGGATCTGTAGTGCCGGAAGTTATCATATCGTTCCTCACCGGTGGCAAAGTGGCGAGCGTTGACCATTGAGCAAGAGCTGAAGGAGTAGTCAAATATTGCAAAATAGTGTATGCGGCGGCGGATTTAGCGGAAGATTTGACCAAAGAAAAGCCGTACATTCGACCGTAGGTTACTTCTGTTTTTTCCCCGGTCGCCTGAGGGAACGGAGTGACATCTAGATTGAGGTTTGGATTCTTGGTACGAAGAGTGGCAAGCTCGGAAGCAAAACCAAAATAGGTAGCGAGATCGCCGTCAAGGAAAAATGTCCGTGAATCAGGCAATGAAGCATTCCATGAATAATATTGATCGGTCGGATTGGAAAAGCGAGCAAAGAATGACGTAGCGGCAGTAGCGGAATTGAGACCTTGGAACTGACCGTTACCAAGAGCAGAATAGACACTGTTGTCAGCGGCGCGCAGAGTGACTGGATTGCCCGCTTGCATGAGGATAGAGCCGAAAATTTCACGGGCATTGTCAATATTAGCAAAACTGCCGAGGGCGACGAGACTTTTTTGGATATTTGAATTGGTATCCTCGAGATTTATTTTTGATGTATAGCTTGCCAGCGTACTCCAGCTAATCGGCTTGGCCGCCGTGCCGACCGAGGCGATACCGGCGGCATTGAAAGTGTCCCGATTCCAATACATGACCAATGGATCGACGGAAAACGGCAGAGCATCAATGCCGTCTGAACGAAGATAGAGGTCAGCTTCTTGAATATACGTGTCGAGGAAGGTGCGTTCGGGCAAGACAGTATATGGAATCGGTAGGATTTCCGCTTCATTAGCTACAACCATTTCTTGCGGGATGAGAATGGCGTCGGGACCTTGGCCTTTGGCGATAGCTTGGACGAAAGCTTGGTTGAAATTGGATTCATCTACCTGAACGTAGGTGACATCAACGGCTGTTGTTAGAGATGAATTGACATTGGCAATAAATTGACCGACGGTAGCCGACGGCAAAGTTCCCCAAATAGTGATGGCTGGCAATTGAGACGATGTGCTTGATCCACGAAACAAGGCAAAAGCCGCCGCTCCTGCCACGATGCAGAGGACGAATATGCCGGTCAAGATGAGTTGGAATTTGGTCATGTCATTATTGCGCAGTTTTATTTTTTCTTTTCATTACGGCTTTTTTAAAATGATACCATAATGATGGTCGCCCGCGTCGAAATTTTTCTCAAGCGTCCATCCTGCCTTCTGAAACAGGGCTTCGGCCGTCATGACCGACACGGCATTTGGTGGGGTCAATGGCGAACCTGATTGCCAATCAACAAGAAGAAGTTTGCCGCCCGGCTTGACGATACGCTTGAGCTCGAGAACAAAATTATCTCGGTCTTTACTCTCAATCTGGAAAAGGACGTTCGAGACGATGACCCGATCGGCAATATTTTCGCGAAGTTTCGTCCCGCCGATTTTCTCGGCATTGCCCCAAATAATTTCAATATTGTGGAGACCGACAAGAGCCGCTGACTTTTTCAAGCGTTCGAGGAGATCCTGCTGGATGTCAACAGCATAGACGAGCCCGCGGGCGCCGACTTTCTTAGCTGTCTCGATCGAGTAGAAGCCACTCCCCGCACCAATATCGGCCACTTTCATGCCGTCCTGGACATCGAGCTCTGCCAAATTTTTTATCGGGTCGGAGAACATTTTTATAGAGATTTTATCAAAATTTTATCAAGCGATTTTTTACCGCTTTATTATACCCTGCATGGCTTCCTCACGCTAATGGAGTTGTTCACAGGAGACAATGATAGGTACATCAAAATAAGTGCTTTTTCTAAATGAGAATGAAAACATTTTTTTATCAAAAATATGGCTTACTTTCGTTACGTAAAAGTCTCCTATTCTCATTTAGAAAAAGCGACTAATTTTGAAGTATACCAAATTTATGGGTAAATTTTATTTAAAGGCAAATCAGGCTCGCCAGACTATCCCCTTCGCGAAGCTTCATGACGCGGACGCCTTGAGTGGAACGGCCGAGGGTTGGGATTTCTTTGATGTCAACGCGGATGACTTGGGATTTCTTGGACATAGCGACGATTTCCTGATCATCATCGGTTACCACCTTTGCCGCCATAAGTGGGCCGGTTTTCGACGTAACGTTCATGGTGAGGATGCCGGAGCCGCCGCGGTTCTGGATTTTGTATTCGTCGAGAGTAGTTTTCTTGCCATAACCGTGCTCGCCCATGACGAAGAGTGCGGGATTTTTGGCATCTTTGGTGACGACATCGGCACTGATGACGTTGTCGGCGGTCGCGCCCACATCACTCGCGCCAGATTTTTCTTCGCCTTTTTCACCTTTTCCTTTCTTGCCTTTTCTGGCGGCGGCTTCAGCTAGACGGATGACCCGCACACCGGCCGCACTGCGACCCATTTCACGGACATCTGACTCAGCAAAGCGGATGGACTGGCCGTCTTTTGTGGCGATGACGACCGTATCATTTTTAGCTACGAATGAAACAGAAATGAGCTCGTCACCGGGATCGAGCGTAATGGCGATGAGGCCGCTCCGACGCACTTCCTGGAAATGCTTGGCGGACGTCTTCTTGCCTGTGCCACCTTTTGTCACCATCATGATGGAGAGACCGTCGGCCGTCTTTTTATCCTTCGGCATCGGCAAAATCGAGGTGATTTTTTCGCCTTCGGACAGCGACAAAAAATTCATCACCGACTTCCCTTTTGTGGCGCGCTTGCCTTCGGGAATATCGTACATTTTTATCTGATATGCCTTGCCTTTGTCGGTAAAGAAAAGAAGGTCGTTATGCGTCGTGGCAAAAACCAGGTGCGAGATAAAATCCTCCTCCTTCGTATCGAGATCCACGACGCCCACGCCACCGCGCTTTTGCTTGCGGTATTCATCGGGGTTCGTGCGCTTGACATAGCCGCCTTTGGTCAGGACGAGCACGGACTCCTCATCGGCGATGAGGTCTTCCGGATTGAAGTCCTTGAGCCCATGACGGACCAGCTTGGTGTGGCGCTCGTCGCCGTAGCGGGCGCGGATGTCAGTGAGTTCGGTTTTGATGATGCCCCGCACCTTTTTTTCGCTTGCGAGAATACTCTTGAGCTCTTCGATGAAAGCCTGGACCTCTTTGAGCTCGTCGAGAATCTTCTGGCGCTCGAGGCCGGCGAGTTTCTGGAGGCGCATTTCGAGAATGGCATTGGCCTGGAGGTCGCTGAATTTAAATTTCTTCATCAAACCCTCCTTGGCCTCGGGCACGTCTTTGGCCGCACGGATGAGCTTGATGATTTCATCAATATGATCGAGCGCTTTCTTCAAACCGAGCAAAATATGCTCGCGCGCCTCTGCCGCATTGAGGTCAAACTGGGTGCGACGGCGGATGACTTCGACCCGATGGATGATGAATTCCTCGAGAATGGACTTGAGCGACAGGGTCTGCGGCACGCCGTTCACCAGTGCGACGGTGTTCACATGGAAGGTATCCTCGAGCTGGGTATGTTTGTATATAAAATTGAGCACTTTTTCCGGATGCGCGCCCTGCTTGAGCTCGATGACGATGCGGAGATCTTTATCCGACTCATCGCGCAATCCCCGGATGCCCTCGAGGGTCTTCTCGCGGACAAGGTCGGCGATCTTCATGATGAGCTCGGCTTTGTTGACACGGTACGGGATGGAGGAAATGATGATTTGATACTGGCCCTTTTTGTCCTCGACGATCTCGGCCTCACCGCGCACGACGATGCCGCCGCGGCCGGTCGAATACGCATGCTGAATGTCTTTTTCGCCGTACATGATGGCGCCGGTCGGGAAATCGGGACCTTTTATGAAGCGGAGTAGGTCCTCGGTCGTGGCGTCCTTGTTCTCGAGAAGATGCTGGGTGGCGTCTACTACCTCGCCGAGGTTATGCGGCGCGATGTTCGTGGCCATACCGACGGCGATGCCGAGCGTACCGTTGAGAAGCAGGTTCGGCACGGCAGTCGGCAGGACGATCGGCTCTTTTCTGGTGCCGTCGTAGTTGGGCCGGAAGTTCACGGTGTCCTTCTCGATGTCTTTCAAAAGCTCCGCCGAAAGCCGCGACATTTTTGCCTCGGTATATCGCATGGCGGCCGCGCTGTCGCCGTCAATATTGCCGAAGTTTCCCTGCCCCGCGATGAGCGGATAGCGCATCTTGAAATCCTGGGCCATGACGACCATCGAGTCGTAGACGGCGACGTCACCGTGCGGATGATAGTTGCCGAGGACGTCTCCGACGACGACGGCGGACTTGCGGAATTTGGCGCTCGCGGTCAGGCCTTTCTCATGCATGGCATAGAGGATGCGACGATGAACGGGCTTGAGACCGTCGCGCACGTCGGGCAATGCCCGGGCCGTAATGACCGACATGGCATAGTCGAGATACGACTCGCGCATCTCGGTGGTAATGTT
>CAZQKU010000059.1:0-5626 GCA_964593965.1 uncultured Candidatus Saccharibacteria bacterium
AGGTCGAGGGTTAGGGGGTTCATTAAGTGTCTATTAAAGGGGGTACGCATCACAAATTTACGAACTTATTGACAGAAGATTATATTTAGTGTATCATGTTTTGCAGATAATTTTTGCAGACAACAATCAACTAAAAACAAAAGAAAGGGTTCTTTGAAAGATGAACTTCATAAAGAGAGTCGTTAACGGAATCGCTCCCGCTTTGCGAGGCAGAAACTACATCATTTATTTCTGGAGTCAGCTCGCTTCGTACGTCGGTACCGGTCTTCAGATGGTAACGTTGAGTGTTATGGTATATGAAATTACCAAACATTCTTCTTTCTGGGTAGCGATGATAGTGTTTATCGGTCTCGTGCCGAGTACCTGTCTGTGCCCCACGTTTGGCGGCATCATTGTCGATAGGTTTCCAATCCGCAGGATAATGTATATCACCCAAACGTGCGGTGCTGTGCAAGCTCTGATTCTGGCGTATGTGGCGACTCATCATCCCCAGTTATGGCACGTGATCGGCTGTACATTACTCGGTTCTCTCATCAATTCGGTTGATGCGCCGGCCCGTCATCGTCTGATGATTGATATCGTTCCCCATGAACACATCCCATCGGCGCAAGCACTGAACGGAGTCTTGATCACATCAGGACAGGTTGCCGGCGGAGCATTGGCAGGTATCGTACTCGTCATATCGAAAAGCTATGCCGGATCATTCATGTTGAATGCCTTGAGTTTCGTGGCGGTTCTTGCAACACTCCATATGATGAAACTCCATCCAGCCGAAGAACATACCGAGGCTCCGCTTGACATGCTGAAAGAGGGAGCTTCGTACATTATGAGAGAGAAGACCGTTCTTCTTCAACTCATTCTTGTCGGTATCTTCGCTGGTGTCGGTTTCTCATATCGCGGCATCCTGCCGGCGATTGCCCGAGAGATATATCATGCCCACAGTAAGGAAGCTATTACTTCAATCGCCGGATATGTCGCCGCGGCTCTTGCCGCCGGGTCAGTCATCGGCGGTCTCGTCGTATCGGCGTATTCCGAGAAATTGGCATTAATTCTCAAGCCTCTTGTCCTATACGGATCACTGGCTATGGGAATAGCGTGGATCGTCTTTCCGATGGTACACACTCTTGCAGTGGGTCTGTCGCTCATGACCGTTTTTGGCACAGGCTTCGCCGTCTGCTTCTCGGGAATCCGATCAACAGTGAAGCAGTACGTCAAAACGACGAACAAAGACATGCTGGGGAGAGTTATCGGTTTCGACTTTATGTTCTTTTTCGGTGGGACGGCTATTGGCAATCTGATCATCGGCAATGTCGCCGATCGTCTTGGAATATCAATAACCATACAATTGATCGGAATACTGATGGTCGTCATGTCGGCATTTCTCTATATCGTTCGCAGTCATCTGCAAGCTCCGGTGCTTGCCGTCGCATCGTCAACATAGTCGTAACGTCAACATAAGAAGTCTTTAGGGCATGGCGGAAGATCAATGATCTTCCGCCATTTTTAATGATATAATACCGCTGTGGAAGCGACCGGAAAAATCACAAAAAAGGAGCCGTTTGAATTCCGTCTCAAACGTTATCAGTATGCCGTTGATTGTGCCGGCATTTTCATACCGCTTGTTATTGGTGCCTGCATATATGCTTTTCCCGCCTATTTTCCCTGGATTATCCATCCTGTAGTCAATATGTGGTCATTCGTCGTTTTGGTACTTTTCCAAGCCTTTGATTTTCTGTTATTTCATAGTTTTCATAAGAAATTTTTCTTCAGCCTTTCTCGCTATGTGTATGTTATCTTTTTTGCCGTGCTTTTGTACTCGACCGGCGGTACGCAGAGTCCATTTCTCTTCGCCATGATTTTCCCGTTAGTTGTTTCTCTCGTTGACCTCGACCCCGACATGACAAAGCATATCGGCATTGCCGTCTGTCTTATTCTTGCCGCACTTATTTTGACTGAACCGGCGAGCCTTACCAATCCGGCTATTTTGAGCGGACATTTCATCAGGGTGATTCTTTTCGCTTTTATTTCTTATTTCATGTACACCTTCGTCAAGGAAGCTCTCTTGCAGAAATATGAAAAAGAAGAGACGGGTCGTAAATTGGTGCAATTGATCCAAATTGACCAGTTGAAGGATGATTTCTTGAGTGTTGCCCAGCATCAGTTGCGTACGCCGCTTTCCGGCATCAAATGGGCTTTCGAGAGCGTAGAAACCGACAAGGGGTTATCGGAAGAAAACAGGGAACTGGTCCGATCCGGCGTTACTCGAGCCGACGATGTCATTGGTATCGTCAACAAAATGCTGACAACAGCCGAAAAAGGCGGCGGATCGCTGACTCTCTCTTTGGAACCGGTTGATATAGTTGTCATGATACAAGGAATTATCAATGAACTGAAATATGTGGCCATCCATAAGCATGTTTCCATACGCTTCAGCGGTCCAGAATCTCTTATAGCCAGAGTTGACAGAAGCAAGCTCGAACCGAGTTGTACGAATATTCTTGATAATGCCCTCAAGTATTCTCCCAACGGCCACGTTGAAGTGACACTTGCCGAAGCGGGAACAAAAGTGATCGGTCGAGATGCTTTTAGTCTGACTGTGCGGGATGACGGCATCGGTATTAGCGGCGATGATTTGCCATTCTTGTTCAACAGGCTCTACCGCGGCAAGAATGCTATTCTTCTTGAACCGAATCAAAGTGGTGTTGGTCTGTACACAGCCAAGCATATTATTGAGCTTCATGGTGGTACCATTTCTCTCAACTCGACATTAGGAAAGGGGACAACTGTTGTGGTAACATTGCCGAAGTAAGAGAAAAATACAAGAATACGTTATCATGTGTTAGTTATTGAGGATGTGATAAAAGCCGTTGTAGCTCAGTTGGTAGAGCACGTCATTGGTTATTAAATAGCCTGCTATTTTGGAAACGAAATGGTAATGCCCGAATTACGGTTAAAGTCCATAGTATACAGGTATGGGTAAGACCGTGGCGATAATAAAATATATCGCCCGAACGACTGACAAGGGACGCTAAACCGAAAAGAAAGGTATGCGTAAGATACAGTCTAACCCTCCTATAAACCGTTATGGTGAAATTGAGGTATATGTGAATGACGAGGTCTCCGGTTCAATCCCGGACAACGGCTCACGTTTGTCGAAGACGACAAAGTCCACAGGTTCAAAACCGCTCAAGTGAGCGTTTTTTTATGGGAGCGGACAAGCCGCGTGGAATGTTGGAATGCTACTGCTTCCGTAAGTGAATATTTCTTGATATATTATGAGAACCAATATGAAAATCATCGGCATTACCGGTACATTAGGATCGGGTAAAGGCGAAGTCAGCGCCTTTTTGCGGGCAAAAGGTTTTGTTCATTTTTCGGTGCGGGATTTTATGACGAAAGATCTCAAACAGCGCGGTTTACCGATAGTCAGAGACTCCATGACCGATCTTGCCGATGAGTTGCGCAAGACGCATGGGCCGAGTTATATTATTGAAACCTTGTACGCGGAGGCCGTTCGCGCTGGTAAGCCTGCGATCATAGAATCGGTCCGCGTCAAAGGTGAGGCAGATTTCTTGGCATCCCACGGTGCTTTTCTTATCGCAGTGGATGCTGATCCGAAGATTCGGTACGAGCGCATTCGTGCCCGAAAGAGTGATCTTGACCATGTTACGTACGAGACATTTCTGTCTGATGAACAGCGTGAAATGGATTCCGTCGAGGCGAATCGGGGCAATATCCGCGATTGCATGCGCCGGGCCGATGTTGTTATCACGAATGATGGTACGCTTGAGGAATTGCATAAGCAGATTGAAAGAGTTCTACCGAAGTTATTTTGATAATCATCTTTAATTGATTGAGATGCATTAGATTGACGATAGACCTTGATTCACGTATTCTTGATGTATGCCATTTCCAAGAAAAAAGAGAGATAATTGTCGAGTGTGTAGTAAAGAGACAGCTCGTGCAGGCTATAAGTATTGCAGTAATGCATGTCAAGCTGAATATCAATATCAGTCGTATATTATGGAATGGAAATCAGGCAGAATTAGCGGTCTTCAAGGTCTTGGAATTGTATCTGCGTATGTCAAACGATATTTAAGAAAAAAGTATGAGAATAAGTGTTGCGAATGCGGGTGGGCTCGGATCAATCAAAAAACAGGAGAAGTTCCCTTAGTGGCAGATCACATAGATGGAAATTGGCGCAATAATAGTGAAGATAATCTTCGCTTGATTTGTCCGAATTGTGATTCTCTGACTCCTACCTATGCGGGATTGAATAGAGGTAATGGTAGACATAACCGTGTTGTCAGCAAGAGAGCCCTGGAAGGTCGCGTTTTTCAAAGAGAATATGCCAAAGTAGTTCAGTGGTAGAACATCGCTTTCGTAAAGCGGAAATGTGAGTCCGATTCTCACCTTTGGCTCCCGTCTCGGAATAGTCATCAGTTTTGGGAATCTTGTACTTTACTATCGCTCTTGATAGCATGGAGCGATACAATCTTAAAATTAAAAACAAACATATGTTCGAAAAATTTTTTGGAAAATCAGAGAATGACAATGTTCACAAAGAATCAGATCTCGAGCGAGAGCGGCTTGAACAAGAAGCAGAAAGAGAATTATTAGCCATTGACCTTTCAAAACAGACTATACTCGAACTTGCTCCAGGCGATACACATAAATTGGACTCCGAGATCTTTGAAATTAAGGCTAAAATTCCGCGTGATGCCCAACATGAAATTGCAATCGCACGCGAGATTCCTCAATTTCCTGAAGACTTGCGCAAGTTGGGAACCCCGGAAGAAATTATCAGGTACATCGTCTCATTGAAAGGCCGTGAAAAAGAATTTCTGCATCGGATCATTTTGGATATGCATCTTGATTATGCTATCGCTGAAAAGCTGAAGGAATACGACAAGAGTCGCTGGCAAGAGGTAATGAAAGAGGTTCTTGAGAAAGGGAATCCTCAATTTAGTCGTGAGCCTAATCTGCTGGTAGATTTTTATAAAAAGAAGGGCATAGACATAATCAATCCGACCGCAGAAGATGCAGAAAAATACTTTGATAGTTTGCACTATACCGGAGCCTCAATTAGCGGCGAATTGGGGAGACGCCGTTTGGCAGATTTTAATGACATTGGCGAGGACCGTGAGCTTGCCATCCAAGAATTATTTTGGAATTTCATGAAAGTTCCTGATAAAAGAACTACGGGATTTAGTACTTTAACCGGTTTGGAATTAGAAGCAAAACTTAATGAGCTTGAAAGCAAGCTATAATACAATTCTTTTGTTATAACCACTTTTCTGTTAGGCTATACCTATGTCCGAATCCACATCCGAGAAAACTACCACCCAAGAAATCCAAACCCGCATCTCCGAAATCGAAGTCGCCATGCAGTCGGCGGATTTTTGGACTGACCGTGCCAAGGCGCAAGCAATGGTCAAAGAACTCCAGGATCTCAAAGCCGAGCTTGATAATCCAGGCTCAAACGACCCGAGCGCACGCTACGACAAAGGCAATGCCATCATGACTATTTTCTCCGGTGCCGGCGGCGACGATGCAGAGGATTTTTCGGCTATGCTCTATCGAATGTATCAGAAATATGCCGCCAAGCGCGGCTGGAATTGGGATC
>CAZQKU010000060.1:0-5592 GCA_964593965.1 uncultured Candidatus Saccharibacteria bacterium
CGAAGTCCACGATACCGGTGACCACACCTTCGAAAGCGTCGCCGATTTTATATTTACCGACGATCTGTTCTTTGTCTTTGATTTCCGCACTGTTGGCGGTTACCGGACCCTTTTCAGAGAAAATAAGTTTGCCTTCTTTCGGCAGTGCCGTGATGATAGTGACAGCGATTTTTGTGCCGATAATTTTGCGCAATTCTTCGAGGATTTTATCCTTGTCGCCGTCGGCAATGCGAGGATAATGTTCAGCCTTGAGCTGGGAAGCGGGAAGGAAACCGTTGATACCTTGCCAACTGATGATGAGACCGCCTTTATTCGCTTCGATGACTGGAAGTTCGAGCGTCGTATGCGCCGTGATGGCCGCTTCGGCTTCGCTCCAGATCATGGCCTGCCGCGCTTCTTTGAGCGACAGCTCGATGTAACCGTCTTTATTATTCGTATCAACCACTTTGGCCGCCACGGTGTCGCCAACATTTATTTTCTTGATAATGTCGCGGGCGGCAATGAATTCCCGACCATAAATAATACCGGTGCCAAACGGCGCCAAGTCAATATAGACCGCCGCTTTCTCGATATTGATGACCAGTCCTTCGACGATGTCGTCCTCGGCCGGCGGATTCTTCATGCCTTCCATGAGCTTACCCATGGGGGTATTTTTCTTGGCATTAGCTAACGCTAAGGCGGCGATAGTAGCGGCTGTCTTGCTTTCTGAGATGCTCGTATCGCGGGCTTTCCGGACACGGCGAACTTTTTCGGCTTCGGGCGCCGTTTCTTGGGTGGTTTCTCGCGTATCTTTTGCTGTCTCGCGAGCCGACTCTTTTTCGGCGGTAGTGATAGCTTTTTTTGATTTCTTCTCGACTTTTTTTTCTGCTGATTTTTCGGTCTCTTTTTCTTTTGAGCCTTCTTTTACACTTTCTTTTACCGCATTTTTATCTGTCGCATCCGTTCCAGCTTCGCCTTTATGAGCGAGCTTTTCTTTCAATTTTTTAAACATTCGTGAGGGCGCCGGCCGCTTTTTATTAATAATGCAAAGGTGCGGGGTTACGGCGCATTCCCACACTATAATGCAAAGCGAGAGATTTGTCGAGTCTAGCAAGTCTTTGTCGCACAACTAGGGATAACTACTCATACCTCAACGCCTCGATTGGATTCAGTGCCGCGGCACGACGAGCGGGAAAATAGCCGAAAATGAGACCAATCGCCAAGGAAACGCCGACTGCCAGAATGATGGAATATGCCGTAACCGAGGTTGTGAGAAGTCCCGTCCATGTGATGATCGTCGCTACCCCGTATCCGATCGCTACTCCCACGATGCCGCCTGTCACGGTAAGCGCGACCGCTTCCGCCAAAAATTGCATGCTGATGTCCCTGCGCTTCGCCCCGATTGCCTTGCGAAGACCGATTTCCTTGGTTCGTTCCGTAACCGTGGTGAGCATCATGTTCATGATGCCGATGCCTCCCACAAGAAGCGAAATGGATGCGATGGCCGCCAAAAGATATGTGAGTATGGTGGTAATGCTCGATAACGTTGACGAAAGGCTCGCTTGATTCAGGATATTGAAATCTTTTTTTGATGCATCGGTTATGCCGTGCCACTTCATGAGGAGAGCAGTGATCGAATCAGTAACAGCCGTGAGATCGTTGCTGTTTGCGGCTTCGACGGATATGCTCGACACGTATTGGTTGCCGGTGATCATCTCCTGGGCGGTAGAAAGAGGAATATACACGGTGTCATCAGGATTTTGGAATCCGGAACCGCCTTTTGCCGCGGTAATGCCGGTGATCGTATAATTTTGATTGTCAATGCGGACAGTTTGACCGATAGCTTCCGCTCCCACACCGAACAGATCGTCGCGTACAGTCGGTCCGAGCACAACGACGCGCATGAGACTATTGACGTTCTTGTCGGTTATGAAAGATCCCTCCTGCATGGTGACGTCGTGGACGATTGGATAAATAGAAACGGCACCGACGACAGATACATTGGTATTTGCGCTTTTCGCTACTACCTGTTGCTGAGAATTGACTTCAGGAGAGACATCCTCCACGCCCGACAGCCCCGCGATTGCCGTTGCGTCCGCGCGAGTCAAGCTCTGGGATGATCCGGCGGCCCCCGATACCTGACTTCCGGGGCCACGCGATGCGCCTGGTGATACGGTAAGTAAATTTGAGCCGAGTCCGGACACGCTTGAGGTTATGGAATTACTCGCTCCCGTACCTACCGCAAGCATGATGATCACTGAAGCGATACCGATAACAATACCAAGAACAGTAAGTCCTGATCGTGACTTATTGCTCAAAAGCGCGGATATTGTCTCTCGATATAGATTATGTATTGTCATTGGCGATATGCTTGGGAATTATTTTTCGAGCGATATTTTTCTTGTCTTCAATGATTACGCCGTCTTTGATATGGATGATCCTATCCGCGTGAATGGCAATATCAGGCTCGTGGGTAATAAGAATGATAGTACTGCCTTTTTCTTCATTGAGCCTTTGGAAAGTCCCCATAACGATATCGCCGGTCTTTGAGTCTAAGTTTCCGGTAGGTTCATCCGCCATAATGACCGACGGATTATTGATGAGAGATCTGGCGATAGCTACGCGCTGGATCTGTCCTCCAGAAAGCTCGTTCGATTTGTGGTACCATCGGTCCGCGGGAAATCCTGCCGCCAAAAGCGCCGCTTTGGCGCGGGGTTCGTATTCTCTTTCAGGAAGAGTAGAATATACCAGCGGCAGGAGGACATTCCTCATAACCGTGGTGCGTGGTAGCAGGTTGAATGATTGGAATACGAAC
Source organism: uncultured Candidatus Saccharibacteria bacterium (assembly GCA_964593965.1). Classification (GTDB taxonomy): domain Bacteria; phylum Patescibacteriota; class Minisyncoccia; order Phycocordibacterales; family PALSA-1337; genus PALSA-1337. The sequence goes on from CAZQKU010000060.1 coordinate 2,795, forward strand.
CCGATTTTTTGCGATCTGATCTCCGATAATTCGTTATCCGAGAATTTTGAAACGTCTTGTCCGTCAAGAAGATATGTTCCCGACGTCGGAGTATCGAGACAACCCAGAATATGCATGAGGGTTGATTTTCCAGAACCAGACGGTCCCATAATAGCCACGAATTCACCGTCTTTTACGGTAAAAGAGATCCCTTCCAAGGCTTTGGTTTCCGAATCACCCTGGCCGTATGTTTTTGTGATATTTTTAACTTCAATCATGGAATATGAGATTAGTTTCCCCCTGGTGCAGAGAATAGTCCTCCTGAGGCTTTTGCTGTTGCACCAGTGATCGTGTGCACGACAATAAGTTGTCCCTCGGTAAGACCGGAAGTGATAACAGTGTTAGTATTATCTGAATCTCCTACTTCGACTTGGACAAGACGGGGTGCTACATTCGAATCTACAGTCGCGCCATCTTTTACACCAGACACGTTATCGAGCACTTGCACTGTTGAGTTTGATCCTACTGTCGACACCGCAGAGTTTGGAACCAGAAGTACGTCCGAGTCCTCGCCGACACTGATATTTGCTGATGTGCTCATACCCGGCTTCACGCCGGAATCTACGGCATCAAAGGCTATTTTTGCATTGTAACTCACAACTCCTTGCGTCACAGTACCGATCGTATCTATCTGCGACACTGTTCCCGTCGCCGTGACATCGGGCAAGGCACTGAACGTAATAACAGCAGGATCGCCAATTTTGACATTCGCGGCATCGACTTCATTCAGCGATATCTGGGCAATCTGTTCTGTCGTGATGATTGTTGCTACAACGGTCGTGGTATCCACTACATCTCCCGGTGACACATTCACTGCGGCAACGACGCCATCAAACGGAGCACGGAGAAAGCTCTGGTCGTATGTCGTCGAGGCTGATTGCAATTCGGCTTCGGCACTATCAAGCTGGGCTTTTGCAATCTCAATATCTTGTGACGTGCTCGGAGTCTCTGTGACAGCCAGCTGGTCGACGGCAGTATTGTATGATTGGATGGCAGAATTATAACTGGATTCAGCCGTATTTATCTCAGTGGCGGCGCTCCCCACGGCGGCTACATCGGCATTGATAGCATCCTGTGTCAGGCCAGAATTGCTAGGGTTCAGACGATTGACGGCGGAGGATAACGTATTGATGAGATTTTGAGCTGCGGTGATATCATCTGAAATTTCGGAAATAGCGTCATCGCTCGTTGTCGAAGATGTGTTGAGAAGATCGTTCCAACTATTTAATCTGGTCGTTATGTCAATACGCGCGTTATTTATGCCCAATGCTCCTTGACTGGTATTGGTCGGAATAACGAGTGTTGGGTTAGCGCTTGTATTATTCTGAAAAAGCCCATTGATTTTGTTTAAAAAAGCGTCCTGAATCTGTAGATATGTATTACGGGCCGAGGTCGAAAGAGACAACTGTGCGGTAGAGACGTTCTGTTCGGAAACCGCCAAATTCTGACTGGTGGGTCCGAGAGTTGTTTTGTCATAGCTTGCCTGAGCACTCTCTACGTTTGCTTCTGCCTCGGTAAGCGAGGTCTGGGCGCTGGCATTGTCGATAACCGCTATGAGCTCACCTTTGGTCACCATGTCGCCCTGTTTGACATCGACTTCTGTGATAGTCGATGCGGCTTGAGTCGTACCCTGCGGCTTGAGATCGACTTGATTTTCTGCCTCTACTTGTCCAGTGCCATTTACCGTAATGACCAAATTGCCTTTGGTGACGGCACCTATCACGTATTGGGTGGTTGTTTTGGTGGCAAAGATTGATTTATAACCAAGATATCCCACAATAAGCACGACAAGTATGATGATTACGGATATCACCTTATGTGCTTTCACCCATACAAAAACCTTGTTAAATATATTTTTTATCATGGCGATTTTTTAATTTGATGATTTATAAAATGGCGGCGGCGGAACCACTTGAATCGCCTTTGCTTCAAGCTGACAGGCATTATCGGGCGAACCGATCGCTACGATGAAATCGTCAACATGAAGGTCGGACACGCTTGACACCGTATCTTTATTCCTTATCTCAGTTGAGGTACCGACCACGATCAATTTCTCTATACCATCAGGGTCTTTTATAAAGATAGAATCCTGATCGATCTTTGTGATCTGACCGATAGAACTATGCTGATTCATATATGAAGCCTGTCGAGCGCCTATAACTATGCCAATATTGAGGACAATAAATATGCCGAGAATAATCCCCGTGATAACAATAATTTTTTTAAGCAATGTTGGCTTTGTTTTCATGAGTTTATATGTTTATCAACTGAAGCTCTTTGTAATAAGAAGAGTTTCTGAGAGATGACCAGAGTGAGACGAGAAAGGCAAATAACAGACCCACGCATACCATAAGACTTGTGATGGGCAACGTCTCAAGCAACGCAGCACTGAAATCTTGCCAGTAGCGTATCGCGAGAGCGCTATTATAAAATAAGAGCGAGAAAGATTGTATAAAACCTGTTTGCAAAAAGCTGTTATACAAGTAGAGACTTGCAGGAACAAAAACTATTACAGAAGCAATCATTCCCAGTCTTGAAACCAAAAGCACCCTTTTTACCTTTTTCACTTTTACATGATCTATGGCTCGTACAACCCTTTCGTAAAGGTTGGTCGGCAGTTCATGTGTTTCTAGGTATTTATATGAGGTATCCTTACTCATAACTCCTATACAACCCATAGGGGTTCTTTAGTGCATTCATATGCCCTTATCAATGAACGGTTCAAGAAAAATCTTTAATTTAAGGAGAGCCCTTTTGTA
>CAZQKU010000061.1:0-5412 GCA_964593965.1 uncultured Candidatus Saccharibacteria bacterium
GTGTGCGACGGGTCGAAATAAATGACGTCTTCGTAGCGCGACTTCGGAATGACCGAGAGGATGTCTTGAATATCCGAGCCGTGCGGATCAATCATGCAGACACCTTCACCGGCGGCGATATCTTGGGCTATCATATTTTTGAGCAAGGTCGTTTTGCCGACACCTGTCTGACCGATGACATAGAGATGACGCAAACGGTCTTCGGCGGCCATGTAGACTTTCGTCTCGGTGCCGCGGTCGCGGTTGACGCCAAGAAGGACGTAGCCGGGGTACATGGTGCTGGTATTGCCATTTGTTGCCGTGCTATTCGTGCCAGTAGTCTGATCGGGCCGGGCGAGGTCAAGTGGCGCGGGCGCCGTGCCGGCCTTCGCCACCTTGAGATGCGGTGACGACTTCATCACGGTCGCTGGGAAATGGACGAGTGAGGTCAACTCACGGATATTTGCCAGAACTTTCGTCTTATCATCATAAAGCCGGAACGTATAATCATGCAAAAATGACGCAAGCTTGCCGCCCTGCTTGACTCGCTCGAAAATAAGACTGTTGCCATTGGTATTCTCGAATTGATTAAACGAAGACTCGATGTCTCCCAAAATGCCGACCGCGCCCGCTTCGTCTTCCGCCGAAGCAATGATGCGGATATCTACAGCCACGGTTGGCGATGCTATTTTCGCCTTGATGGATTCCACCGCTGTCTGATCGACATTTTGTGCCGCTTCGCGCTTCTTCTCTTTGGCTTTTTCTTTATCTTCTTTCGATGGCGGCGACATCAATTCGGAAACGCTCTTGAAAAATTTATCAACATGCTTGACGAAACCTTCGCCGTGCTTGGCAATAGCCTCGCTTATTTTCTCTCCTTTGACAATCTCGCCGAGAACTTTCTTGTACCGGCCCGTTGGATTTCCATCCGCCGGTCGCACGAGAAGCTGAATAGCCGCGCCTTCGCCGTGAGTTTTTATTTTTGAAAAGCTGTTGAGCAAAATGTTGAGCGGATCATGGTCAAACTGATCATACGTCTTGATCGGCCAAATAGAATTTTTGGCGTAGCGAGCGTACGAAGCGACTGTCGAACCTTTTTCATTAAAAATATTATAATCGTCCTTTTTTTCCACGATCTTTGCATTAGTAAAAATGGCGAGAATCTGCTTTTCAAAAAGGCTTTTCTTACTGTCATGCACCGCCACGTGGAAAGCAAACTCATCGCTATGATTCGCCACGGCAAGCTCAATGGTGAAATAGCCCGTACCAATATCGTCCACCGACATCATGCCGGCATAGAACTGCTCCATCGAGGAAATGGCTTCTTTCAGCCTGCCCGCACCAACGTTTGCGCCGCTACCTGCGCTTCCTCCACCATTACCTCCGTCAGCATCCGTCTTCTCCGGCAAAGTGACCTCATAGAGCGTCATGTGCAAAGCCTTGAACTCCGGCGCTTTCTCGCTCAAACCTTCGAACGGCAAACCCGCTTTGATATATTGCACGAGGAACCGCTCGAAATCCCGCTCAACATGCGGATTGTTCATTTTGTCCACAATGTCGAGAGCATTTTTGACCCCGTGCGTTTGGAGAATACCGAGAAGCTCGGCGATTTTATCATCATGCTCCTCAGGCGAGAGCTCGAGAACGATAGCTTCGGACTTCTCGGCAGGCAAAGCGAAATCCTTATGGAGAACCTGATCTTTCGGTACGCCACGATATTCGGCGATGGTCGCTTTGATTGCGGCTTCTGCCGTTTCCGGAGATGTCGGTACCGTTACCGACTTTTCTGCGGCATTCTCCACCGCCCGCGCCGCTACTTCCTTCTCCTTAGCCGCCAACCGCTCGCGCAAGTAAGCAAGCTCCTGCTCGGGAGTTTGGAGGTTGCGAGATTCGGGGGATGGGGTGAACGTTTCCATACTGGATAATCATAACACTATTTATACGAAACTTGTACACGAGTATTGACATAGATTCTGCCTATACTATAATTACCTTTACAATCAACTTTAGTAAAAACACCAAAAAAACCATGTATATTAAGCGTACAATAGAATACCAAATTCATGCCAGTCTGAAATCAAAGGAAATCATCGCTATTGTCGGTCCACGTCAATGTGGCAAGACAACACTTCTTCAGCATATAGCTCATGATCTCAACAGCACGAATTTCATAAGCTTTGATGATGTGAAAGCATTGCAGATGTTTGAACAGGATATTGAAACATTCATTGCTATCTATATACAAGGAAAAAAATATCTATTCATCGATGAATTTCAATATGCCAAAGAAGGCGGCAAGAAATTGAAGTACATATATGATTTTCATGAAACAAAGATATTTATCTCCGGGTCTTCCGCTATTGATCTTACCATTCATGCCGTCAAATATCTTGTCGGCAGAGTTTTTATTTTTAATTTATATCAATTTGATTTTGAAGAATTTCTCCACGCCAGGAAACCTCAATTCGTCTCCGTACTCAAGGAACAAAAAAAGATATTTGAATCAAAGAAAGCAAGTACCATATCACCTGCTCTCCACAAAGAATTCATAGATCTCTATGAAGAATACGCTCTCTACGGCGGGTATCCAAAAGTCGTTCTCGAAAGCGATGCGCATGAGAAAATAAAAATATTGAAAGCCATTTTCAGTACCTATTTTTTGAGAGAAGTCAGGGATATTTTAGGACTGATTGATGATTATAAAATGACCGCACTGCTCAAAACCTTGGCTTTACAGATCGGCAATCTTATTGATTATCGCAATCTTGGACTGACCTCCGAATTTCGCTATCGGCCACTCAAAAGATACATGAACTTCCTTGAAAAAACGTTCATCTGTTCCTTCGTACGGCCGTACTTCATGAACAAGACCGTTGAAATAGTGAAAAATCCGAAAGTTTTCTTCTTTGATACGGGTATGAGAAATATCGTCATTGATGATTTCAGGAAACTTGCGGATAGACCTGATGGCGGTGCTGTGCTCGAGAATACTGTTTTTATTGAATGTATAAAAAATGGCAAAAATATCAAGTATTGGAGAACCAAACAAAGGCAAGAAGTGGATTTCATTATCGAAGGAGAGGGTCGGACACTGTCCGCTTTTGAAGTGAAGATGAAGTATGATTCACGTGATATGAAAAGTCTGAATCTCTTTGTTGAAAAATATCCGGGGGCAAGAAAGACTATGCTGTACTTCAAAAAAGATACCGCGTATAAAGGTTATGGGGATTCGGATGCGTCTGTTAAATATCCCGTGTATTCAGTGTAAAATACTGCAAAATGGGCTATACTACCACCATGAAAAATAATTTCGAACAGCCAGCACACATTCCAACACATCAGCCCAACCAGCCGGAAAATCATGACCATCATATAGAAGACGTCGATCTGCATGCGGCGTATGAAATGGCTGAAAAAGTCCTCGCCGAACCGATCGATCTCGAGGCTTTTCGGGATATTTATGGTGAAAATGTGGATAAGGACGTCGAATATGTCAAAAAAATGGAAAAAATGTTTGCGGAACAAGCCTCAGCGGCAGGCGACAGTGCGGAACGTTTCCACAAGCTGGCGAGGATATTTGAAGCCATTGTCTTTCAGCATGCCGAGCTGTCAAATTGGTTTGGTGAATATGCCACGACCATTGCCGCCTCACGCTATGATGATATTAAAAACGGCATTGATACCATCGTCGAATTCGAAGAGGAACAAAGTGCATACCATCTGGCTTTGGCTATTGACGTCACCACAAGCTCCGGTAGTCGGGATAAGTTCGACCGCATACAAAAGGAAATCGACGAGGGACATCTGGCGGAAATAAAATATTTTGTCTCGGAAAATATGGGCATCCGTGGACACAAAGCCAATGTTCCCCGCGTCGTCATTGGTGCGGATCGTAAAACCATTTACAATGTCATCAATGCATGGATAGAAAAGGACAATCGGGCTCTCGCCGCACATCCCATTCAAATAAAAATCCTCTCGGAAATTCAAATCCAGCTCGCTTCATTTAAACAATATTGTGAAAATACTGGCAAATCGGATCTCGCCGGAATATATGAAAAAGGCCTGACTATTGTGGAAAAAATCATTGCAGAAAAAAATATCGCCGAAGCGGATATGGTTGACCTTGACTTCGATGAAGTCTATCGGGCTATCAAGGCGCAGGCGGAGAATGTTGCGGCACGAGGGAAATAGAAGAATAGAGAATAAAATGTACACAAAAGTACAAGTATACCTGCCTTTTGTTTATTTACCGAAAATATGCCTTTATAGAAGCATTATATGAAGCTTAGGATTTCTATTTAATCTAATAACGTTCATGCAATTGTTCCAAGACATCACGATAATGATTCCTCATCCCTTCTTTAGAAGATAAATTAAATTTATCCGTCAAATCATACGCTCCTACTTTACCGTAACCATATTTATCAATAAGACTTTTGTATTCTGCTTTAAGAGCTGACTTCCGGGTATCGAGAGATGTAAGCTCATTTTGTTTTGTATCAGCCTCATCACACACTTTCTTGTATGCATCAAATTCCGCTTTTTTCGAGAGAATGGAATCAATCAATTTCTTTTCTCGTCCACTACCAAAAAGACGAAGAGACTTTCGGTCTTCGGAAAGATTTTTTATTATTTCATCTACCTGCTTGCTGGATGTAATATGCTGATTTTTAATATTGATTACTCCACTAAGACTAATCTTATCTTCACCAATATTTTTTCTGGGAAATTCTTCAAGCGTTTCATTAACTAAAGAGCCTAACTTTCGAGCTTCCTCACTTCTCACATAAAATAATCTATCTCGCTCCGCATACCAAGCATTGAGCGCATCCGTATACTCAACCACCTTATCAACAAATTCCTTCGTATCTTTTTCAAAATCTTCTTTCAACTTTTTATCCGCTTCGATCTGTCTATTCGTCTCCATACCCTCGACATCGATTTTATGAGTAACATCTTGCTGTTTGCCGATTTTGTCAATCTCGGTAAATATTTCCTGCACTTGAGTGGCAAGCTGGGTGGAAATACTTTCTGCTGATTCAATCTGTTTCTGCAATTCAGGATCATCTTTCAATTGCGGATCATCTCGAAGCGGCGCGAGATTGGCGAGTGTTTCCTTCGCGGCTTGCTGGAGCTTGGCGACTTCATCTCCTTTGGCCGTCAGTGTCTCGAGATCAACTATTTTCTTGGTAAGATAAGCTTCTTTTTCAGCTCGGGCCTTTTCTGCCTGCGCTTTCAATTTTTCGATAGCCTCATTGATGACGCTCAATTTTTCTGCACTTGGTTTCTCTGCGGAACTCGGAGATGAAGGAATATTTGGTTGTTTTTCCATTGGTTAAATTTTAGGATTGATAATAGAAAATTCATTAGAAAACAGGCAACTTAAAGATAGAATTCGAATTCTCTTGTATACTGGCGGAATGAAAAAAG
>CAZQKU010000062.1:0-5234 GCA_964593965.1 uncultured Candidatus Saccharibacteria bacterium
AAATACATGAAATAGTGTCGCGTGGTGTAGAAGATGTTTTCATTCTTGAAGATTTGAAGAAAAAATTACTGTCGGGAAAGAAACTCCGTATTAAGCTCGGTTTTGATCCAACATCTCCTCATGTGCATATTGGTCGGGCCGTTGTTCTCTGGAAATTACGCGCTTTTCAAGATCTTGACCACAAAGTGGTGTTTATTGTGGGTGATTTTACCGCTCAAATCGGAGATCCTTCCGATAAATTAGAGAAGCGCCCCATGCTTTCTTCGGAAAAGATCAAAGAAAATCTCAAAACCTATAAAGAACAGATAGGTAAAATCATTGACCTTTCGCAGGCGGAATTTCATTACAACAGTACATGGCTTTCCAAGCTTGGTTTCCAAGAAATCGCTGAATTAGCTGAAAGTTTCTCCGTTCAACAAATGTCGGCACGGAGAAATTTCAAAGATCGCTTTGATCGTGGAGAGGAGGTATCATTGCGTGAATTTCTCTATCCTTTGATGCAAGGCTATGATTCGGTGGCGGTGGAGGCTGATGTTGAGCTTGGTGGTTTTGATCAGCTTTTCAACGTAAAGGCAGGCAGGATTATTCAGAAACATTATCACAGGCCGGAGCAGGATGTTCTTACTGTCCAAATGTTGGAAGGTACTGACGGGCGCAAGATGTCATCGAGTTGGGGCAATGTCATTTCTCTCACCGACGGTCCGTCTGATATGTATGGCAAGGTCATGGCCGTACGAGATGAACTTATCGGAAAATATTTTCTGTTATGCACGAGGCTTTCTCTTGATGAAATTGCTCGCATAAAAAATGATCTTGCAGTAGGTAAAAATCCCCGCGATATCAAAGCGCGTCTCGCGAGGGAAATTGTCATGCTGTATCACGGCATGAAAGCCGCAGAAGAAGCAGAAAAAAATTTCACCAATACATTCAAAAAAGGCGAATTACCTGATGATGCAAAAGAAGTTTCTGTCCCCCAGGCGTCATTTCTTATCGATATTCTTATGAAAGAAGGTCTCGTTGAATCAAAGACAGACTTCCGTCGGCTGGTCAAAGGTGGTGCAATCGCTGAAATAGGTAGCGAAGTTGTTGTGGCTGATGTCAATTACCACATTGAACGTGACATCGCTTTACGCATCGGGAAGAAGCGCTTTATTCGAATCAAAATAAAGTAACTATTCCTCCCACTTATCGTGGAATGGGTCAACTTCATCAGCGTCAAGCAATTCTTCATCTTCGTCAGAAACTTCAACTGTCTCTTCCTCTTCGATTTCTCCCGGTACAACAGTTTTTTCTTCGAGATCGAGATCATCCCCTATGGGTGATGGTTGCACTTTGTTTTTTGTCATGTTTGGCATAATTTTTTGTTATAATTATGATTATTTTTTAATGTATCCTCTACTATTTTTACATCGTCTCGGTAATTTCATATTTGTAGCAAAAGGCGTACAGTTTTGCAAACGAACATAACTGTGGAAAACTTTTTCAATATAAGCCTATATCAAAAGTTTTTATTTTTTAACGGGCTATAGATAGATGGACTGTAGATGAATGGCTGGCAAGACACGTGAGTGCCACGGCGATAGCATCATATTCATCATCATGCCGTTTCGTATCAGATATACTGATAAGCAGGGGAATCATCTTGATGATCGCCCTTTTATCGCAATGACCGTCGCCAGTCACTGCCGCTTTTATCTGCGGCGGAGAGTATTCAAAAATAGGTAAGCCGTATAGTCCGGCTTCATAGGCAATGATGCCACGAGCTTCAGAAACATGCATAGCTGTTTTTTGATTTTTAGTGATGAAAAGGGTTTCCATAGCCAAAATGTCTGGTTTATATTTGGCGATGACATCGCGTATGTGCTGGCCGACCTGTAAAAGCCGCTTATATATGTCGTCGGTGGACGATGTGGTACAACATTCGGAATAGACAAGGGTTTCTTTTTCGCCATTTTTTACATGTTCGTCGGGCGATAGCCCTTCTGGTTTATCCACGATAGCAATGCCGACGCGATCATAGCCTGGGTCAATGCCGATAACTCTCATATTATTTTGCTTTTATTCCGCATTCGTAAAGACATTTTGAACATCGTCGTTTTCTTCGAGAGCTTCGACGAGGGCTTGCAGAAGAGCGATATCGGCATCCTCGAGGGGAATAGTTGTCTGAGCTGTCCAACCTTCATGATTCTTGGCGAATGCCCACGAAGCACTGCCGGGAGCGGCGAGCTCGGTACCATGCCGTGAGAGAATATGCTTGATTTCCTGAGCGGCTTTGTTGCGATTGTCGGTCAAAGACTCAATGATGACAGCTACGCCTCCTGGACCATAGGCTTCATATATGATCGTTTCCATGGCCGCGCTGTTGTCGGTGGAAGCTTTCTTGACGGCACGATCAATGGTGTCATTCGGCACATTTTCCTTTTTGGCTTTTTCTATAGCGGTGGCGAGGCCGGGTGAGCGTACATTACCACCGGCTTTCTTGGCTTCGGCACTGATAAGCTTGACCATTTTGGCGAAAATTTTGCTCTTTTGAGCATCGGTCTTGGCCTTCTGGTGTTTTATTTTTGAAAATTTGTTATGTCCAGACATGGTATTGACATTTTTTATATAATATGATAATAATAAACTGTTAAGTAATCGGTAAATATTTATTACTAGACATTATATCATATTTTTATGGATTTACTTATTGATACGTACGGAACAAAAATTGGCTCAGCAGGCGAACGTATTGCCCTTTCTTTCCCAAATGTGAAAGAAAAGAAGGAATATCCAATCCACCGGCTCGAAAAGATAGTCATTCTCCGTCCCGCATCTCTGACAACGAATGCCGTCAAACTTGCTCTTGATCATGACGTCGACATCGTCTATCTCGGATCATTTGGTAAGCCTATCGGTAGACTTTTCTCAAGCGAACCGAAAGGTCTAGCGTATCTCCGCCGAGCCCAGCTTGAAATTTCAAACTCTGATACATCACTCGATCTAGCGAAAGTCTTGGTTAAAGGGAAGTGTGCAAATCAGATTTCTTATGTGCACTATCTCGGTTATCAGCATACAAAAGATTTCAGTAAGGAAATTTTACAAATGCAGACTATTCTCGGGACGATTGATCGTCTGCCGAAAATCAAAAAGAGCAACGAACAACTCCTTGGAATAGAAGGCTACATCGCCGAGCGTTATTTCAGTTGTCTCAAAAAGCTCTATCGGTTTTCCGGACGGAAGCCGGAGGCGCGTGACAAATTTAACAGTGCTCTCAACTATGGCTACGGTATACTCTACAATGAAGTCGAACGAGCATGTCTCTATACAGGTCTCGATCCGTATCTTGGTCTCTATCATAGCGAACGATACGGCAAGCCGGCTCTCGTTCTCGATCTTGTAGAAGAATTCCGAGTGCCGATTGTCGACTCGATCATATTTCCGCTTTTTCTGGAAAAGAAACTGACCAAGCAGATCTGTTTTGAGAAAATAGGTCCCGGACAGTACCAATTGTCGCAAGAGGGAAAGCGAATTCTCGTGGAAGGTGTGCTCAATCGTCTCAATACGATGGTCGTATGGAACGGGAAGCACTATACCATGAAAGCAGTCATTGAGAACCAAATCCGTACCATAGCCCGATATTTTATGGCAAAAGAAGAAAAATATGTTCCATTCGATATGACAATAGTGCTCCAACCTAAAACTCTGCATGAATAATTTTTCAATCGTTACGTTAGTCACTTGGGAAACACGCAATTGGCGACATCAGAATAAAGCGTTAGTTTGGTGTAAAAACTATGGATTGAAATCGATCACCCGTACGCTGTATATTGGTAAGTTGTATAGCAAAGAGCGTACGCTACTGTATAACGAATTTAAAACAGTTTTCAATAAAAAGACAGATAAATTTTCCCTTATAGGTCTATGCCAATCCTGTTTTGATAGTGCTCAGATTGATGATACTATTAAGCGTAATGCAGAGCATATTTCGAACTTTGAACTTATTCAATTTCCCGAAATAGCCAATAAACACTAGCTCCTGCATAACAGTGTCGGAAAAAGGATATTGTGCAACCCGACATGCCGCTGTAAGAATGGGCATGGATCCAATGATATAAAAAATCCGCCCATTGCTGGACGGATCGTGAAAATCGAATGATCAATACCGTAATGATCACGACCGGGGCGGCGCGGCCTTCGGCGACGGAGTGTACTGTAGCCTGTAGAATGTAGCTGGGAGAGAGGCGCCGGTGTCTTTATAAACCTCCACAGTGTTCACTCCCACCGTCGTATTGGTAAAGACAGGTCTCCAATCAAGGAGATTTGTTGATCTACTGATGATCACTGTTGACGGTGAGTACTCTCGCGCAAATATGATACTGCCATCGTCCGTATTCATTACCACCTCGAATCCATACCCGTATTCGGTGCAGGCGTAAGCGAGATAGTTTGTGTCGTCTAAGGCCGTGAGGTAGGCATAATCCACGGGCTCAACCTCATTTGTGCCGACCGCGTCCCAGAACGCGTACTTGCCCCAATTGGTATAACTATCAGCGTAACCATACTGCACAAAAAGAGTACAAGTAGGATCCGTCTCGGAAGCCTTTTTAAGGGCAGGCCTCTTAATGACATTATCGTCCTCCTGAGAGTTAGTGTGCACGGTTATGGTAAAGTTGGTAGCACTGTTGCCCTGTGCGGTCCCTGGTGGATACGCTACACGGATTATCTGCATTAGCCCACAATAGATCAAGGTCGCCACCGCGAATACCAAAAGGATGCCAATCAGTAACATCCAGTATCCGCCCTGCTTATTCCGGCGAGATTGGTTGATTCTTATTTTCATATTTTCAATTCAGTGTTTCAACCATTTGATTTCAACCGCTGCCCAGACCAGTATTATCAGGACAGCCACGAGCAGAAAAACGGGATGTCTATCGCACCAACGATTGATCCTGCCAAGCCACGGAAGCTTGGCATCCAACCATTTGTCTACTTTTCTCTGTCCGGATCCGAAGAGCCAGTCCCAAAGACCACTCATATAATTCCTTTGTTCGTTGTTGTTCCTGTTGCCTAGTCAATCACTCGATTGTCAGACTTCATTCAAGTCAAACAATACATCTAACTAAGAAAATGTCAAGAAAAACCGCCCGAGAATATCATAACCATATTTTCGGATAGAGATTATATGCAGGGACTGTATAACACTTTGAATTACGAAACTCCCTTTTTCCCTCATTTTCATATAAAATAACAAT
>CAZQKU010000063.1:0-5051 GCA_964593965.1 uncultured Candidatus Saccharibacteria bacterium
GGCATGCTTAAAGAGAAAAAGACATGAGGTGGTGACAACTACCTACCCCAGTAAAAGAAATGCAGGACGCTTTGAACATTATGGAACATGCTCGCCCTCAGATTGATACGCTCATAAACGCTCTGACGTATGTTTTAGTCAAAAAGGATGAAAAGGGTGTCGCCGAGCTGGCTGATTTTATAAAAGATGCCGTTATTCTTGATAAGCTCACGTTCGTTGAATCCGACCGTCTTATGAATAGGTTCGTCAGACGTTGTGAACATGTTGGAAAAAAGAAAAATCCCGAAGATGTGAAAGAATTTTTCATGAATACGATCGGTGAATTCACCCTTATTTCAATGGGGATCATTGGCCAAGAAATATTTACTCTGCAAAGAAGTCAGCTAGACAACGAAGCATACGAACAAGCACGAACTGAATTATTGAGTGTTGGTATAGATATTAACCAGATTGTCGGATCATACCGACAGAGGAATGAAGGAGGTTTGTTCTGGAACCGATGGAAAACTCTCGGAACGAGGCCATCACAAATAACTGACGAGAGGATTCGGCAGTTTTTGACCACGACGGTACGAAACGACGAGGCACAAGTGTTGGATGCTCTTGATTATAAAAATATGATCAGTCGGATACAGGAAATTAATTCAGACCCGATTGAAGATAAAGAAGAAAAACGACAGCGGTTGGAAGAATTATTTGTTGAGACTTTCTCAGCTGATCAATTCAAGAAGACTCTTATTTCATTGCTTAAAGAAAAGTGGTACAAGAAACTTGAGATTTTTTATAGTCCGTCTATTTAATCTCTTTAACCTCCACGACAACTTCCTCTTTCGGGAACCGTACCTTCTCCATCCCTGCCGCTGTATCATCTGCCGAGCGGAAACCGACGGCGGCGAGGACGCGGGATTCGAGACCGAGAGCGGCGAGGCCGAGGATGTCGTCGAACTTTTGGGGATCGAAACCTTCCATGGGGCAGGCGTCTATGTCGAGATGAGCCGCCGTAGTGAGAAGAACGCCGAGGGCGATGTAGACTTGGCGGGAAGCCCATTCGCGGGCGGCTGACGTGGCGGCTTCGGGAGCAGATCCTGCTGTGGCGCGGGAATTGATGGAACCTTTGATGGAATCGGCGAAACCTTTAAGCGAGTCGAGTGGCACGTTACGGGTCGTGGCGATGGACTGCATATAGGTGTCAACCAAAGCGTCGTCAATATTTTTCCTGACGCAGAAAACGATAAGCGCGGAAGCGTCGGTGATCTGCGACTGACCCCACGCCGCCTCGCGCAGTTTCGCCCGCACGGCAGGATCGGTCACGATGACGAATTTCCACGGCTGAAGACCGAAGGATGACGGCGACAAGCGAGCCGCTGTGAGGAGCATATCAAGCTGAGCTGGCGTGAGCTTCTTGGTGGTGTCGAACTTCTTGGTCGCATACCTCCATTGCAATGATTCGATGATGTTTTTCATTTTTATTTTAAATTATTTAAATTTTAATAATATTTTATAAATATTTTATTTAATTGATAATTTTTATAATTACCCCTTATTTTACACATAAACAGCCGTTTTCTTTCAACCGGCATTATACATACTCATAGCTTTATCACGACCTTCGCTCACAATAGTCTCGACGGCACCAATGACACGCTTGGTCACTTTCTTGAGTTCGACCACTTCAGCCGGCTTGAACTTGCTCAAGATGAACTTCTCGATTTCCTTGTCGCCGTGCGGCGTCTTGGCCGTACCATCGGCTTTTTCGGGAGCGACGCCGACGCGGACGCGGACAAATGCCTCGGTCTTCACGGCCTTAATGACCGATGCCAGACCATTGTGACCACCAGCGCTTCTATTCCAAGAAACGCGGATGGAACCGAGCGGTAAATTGAAGTCATCATATATGACGATCAGTTTCTCGGCGGCTTTCAGGGCGGCTTTCGTGTTGACGTTGCCCGACGGATTCCCTTTCAGTATGAGCTGTCCAATGGCTTTGCCGGAATTATTCATAAAAGTCTCCGGCGCCACGAGCAGGACTTTTTCTTTATTCTTGCCAGAACCGATTTCGCCTTTGGCGGTGAGAGCTTTTATTTTTTTATCGGCAGAAAAACCATTCATACCGACCACGCCACTGCTACCATCACTGACGCCAATGGATTGGGCAAGACAATACAGCATCATACGCCCTGTATTGTGACGGGTATCATGGTATTCTTCGCCCGGATTGCCGAGGCCTGCGATAATGTATGACATAGTAAAAGTAATATAGAGTATACTATAGAAAAAAATAAAATGAAAATAAAAGAAAATACAAAAATCGTATCAATTTTTTCGAAAAAATGTAGTTCCAACATGCTTCTTCTCCTTGTGTCAAACCGATTTAGGCATTACAATTGAACCACAATGAATCCTGACGAACACGCACCGCAGAAAAATCAGCCAAATGCACGTGCGATTGCGTCGCCAACCACGTCGAGTCATGCTCCGGAACCGAAAGAACATTTCTGGAGAGAAATTTTCAAGTTCATCGTCATCGCTCTCATCATCATCGTGCCGATCCGCCTCTATGTGGCGGAACCATTCATTGTTTCCGGTGAATCAATGGTACCAACCTTCGAGAACGCGCAATATCTCATCGTCAATCAGATAAGCTATCATTTCCAAGATCCGCAACGTGGCGATGTCATCATTTTCAAATACCCTCTCAACACTAGCCTCTATTTCATCAAGCGGGTCATCGGTCTGCCCGGCGAGACGGTATCCATTAACGACGGCATAGTCACTATTATCAATGCGGCCCATCCGCATGGCTTCACGTTGTCTGAGCCATACATTGCCGCCGACCATCGTTCGTCTGACACTTCGACGACGACACTCGGCCCGACGCAGTATTTCGCCATGGGCGACAATCGCAATCAAAGTTCCGACTCGCGCATCTGGGGACCGGTGCCTCGGAACCTCATCGTCGGTGAGCCGATTCTTCGACTTCTGCCGCCAGGGGCCATCTCTGTGTATCCGGGTAGAGATACGGCCAGTGCCGGCACTGGCCGGTAAAAATCGGTACATCGGCATACAATGCTCCATTTATATTATAATGTATTATTTTTATAAACAGCATAGCCATGAAAAATAAAAAAAGGGGTAAAAAAATAAATAAAAATACAAAAGTGAAAAATCCGCACACTACACACAATTCCCATCCTCAACAACCTTCTCACCAACAACATTCATCGGCCCATCCGGCGGTACACCCATCGCCCTCCGGTCGGGCGAAACAGCAGGCGCGGAAAAATACTCAGATCCAAAATGCCCAGCGCGAGAATTATCGCCAGAATGAAATAGACCGCACCACCGAGAAAAGCGCGTACATCGAACATGAGCACCTCGACAAGATTGGCGAAATCGCCCTTCATTATGGTTTCAACCCGGCCAAAAGTCCGGAAATAAAAAAGTCGGACATTGACACAGCCCAAGACATCATCGAGGCGGATTTTATCGACGACGAAGAAGACCACGAACGCTTACCGCTTCACGTCGAAGAAAAAGTGGCTCTTCTGCGGATGTATGCCGAAAACAATATGCAGAGCCGACCCCAGCCGGTCATGCTCTATTTCAAGGATCCGTTCAAGAAAAATCCTACCTATTCTGCCCATACAGCTCACGCTGAGACCCATATCCATCCGGTCGCTCATGTGGGTTACCATCGCTACGCCGACTTGGAAATCATTGGCGGAAGTAAAAGCATCGCCGAAGCTACGCTCATTCACGTGGCGCGTATTATTCTACGCGAAGAAGGTTATGAAAACATTTCCGTGGATGTCAACAGCATCGGCGACAAAGACTCCATCGGCCGCTTCCATCACGACTTGACCGCGTATTATCGTAAGAATATTAACGACATGCATCCGGAATGTCGGCAACTTTTCAAAAAGGATCCGTTCGCTCTACTTTCCTGCAACAATCCGCATTGCCGCGAGATCAACGAGAATGCGCCGAAATCACTCAACTATCTCTCCGAAGCCAGCCGCAATCATTTCAAAGAGACTCTCGAATATCTCGAAGTCCTCGGCATTCCCTATCGCATCAACAACAATCTTATCGGCAATCGGCATTATTGCACCGAGACGGTCTTCACTATTATTGATGGGGATCACGAGAGCAAGCGCGAGCAAGGTAGTGCTGGCGCCGGCGGTGTTGACGGCGCTTTAGCCGGCAAAAAGAATCCTGATCGCACCACTCATGCCACCCGCAAAATCCTCGCTGTCGGCGTGCGGTATGATGGTCTGGCCAAAAAGATCGGCTTGAAGCGCGAAATCCAAGGTATTGGTCTTTCGATTCTCGTTAAAGGAAACCATGCCGAACTGCGCAAAGACGTCAAACGCACTCGCCGGCCGCAGGCTTCATTCGTCCAGCTCGGCTTCGAGTCGAAGCTCCTGTCGCTCGGCGTCCTCGAGCTTCTCCGTCAGGCCAGCATCCCCGTCTATCAAGCCCTCGCCAAAGACCGCCTCGGCGCCCAAGTGACCATCGTCGAGAAATATCACATTCCCTACGCACTCATCATGGGTCAAAAAGAAGCCATTGAGAAAACCATTATCGTCCGCGACACGACGACTCATGCGCAGGATAGCGTGCTTCTCGAGGAGCTGGTGAAGTATATGAAGAAGTTGGGGGTTTAGGTTGAAAATTAAACACGCTTATGACATCTGTTCGTAAAGCTAAACATTTTTCTATCTCAAAAGAAATCTTATTTCACTTTCGTTGTAATAAATGTCAAAAATGGTGGGCTATCGCGGATGCGGATCCAAAGAAGACCAAGTGGTTTTGTCCGTGGTGTGGAACAGAGTCAATCATATCTGGTGAAGAAAATAGAACTTCATAATCCACAGTCATCTCTTGTATCTTGGATGTAATATGCTAATATACCTGGTGTAGGTTTTTACCTACCGGATTTTGATCAAGACTCGCTCGCAAGGGCGGGTCTTTGAACTTTATGTACAATCTTAACTTATCGGTATTTGAACCTATCCATATTTAGCCTATACTGAAAATCTTCGGCAAAA